>JAKMGR010000078.1 GCA_022424805.1 Verrucomicrobiales bacterium | reverse complement strand
GACTTCGCTCTCTCCCGATCCGCATCCTTCGCCAGTGCAGGAAGATCGCGGTAGCGACGTTACCTGCGATGAGGCTGAATCTGCCGAAATCAGAGGATGATGGCCCGCCGTAGATCGAGGGGAGAGGATGAAATCGTGATTGGCTCCTTCCTCGGGTATCTGATCCGAGACCACCAGATCGCACTCCCGGCTGGCCATCAACTCATCCGGGGTGGGGCCGTTTCCCTCTGTTGAGTTGTCATGTAAATAAAGTATCCGCAAAAAATTTGCTCGAAACTATACCTTTTGCCACGCCGCAAAGGAACTGGATTCCCATCCTGCAAACTTGAGAACCAGTTCCAGAGGCGGCAACGCCCGGATTCTCAGTACAGTCTCTCGATTCTCCAAGAAATCTCGAAGATCGCCGAGCCACTGCAGGCCGTGAAAATCTGTATTTTCTACCAGAACGAGATCAAGAACTACATGTTTGTATCTTGCCGTTGCAATGCTCCGTCGAATAAACCAGTCGTTTCCTCGCAGGGATCGATTCAGGATAGGTGCCGACACTGCTGCGTATAGACCCCTTTCAGACTCCGGAATGCCTAGATCGCCTGCGGCAGGAATCTCCAACCCAACGCTGATATTGCTCGGAAAGGACACTCTCCCGTCCGCGAGAATCCTGGCAACATGGAGATGTTTTCCGACCGTCCTCATCACTCAAACCGGACAAAGCATGGAGGGATCGATAATTTGCGCTGCTCGTCCCGTGCTATGCTCAAGTATTCTTTTTCCGCCGACCACAAGCCCGTCAAGGCAAAGCCCTTCACCCACGAAAGTCCCGCTCTTCACATACGAATTGATGATCCGTGTTTTCTGTGAAACGATGGATTTTTCTCCCACCGCTGCGAATGGTCCGATCGTGCAGGAACGAAGAGTCGCGCGATTTCCGATCCAGCATGGAGGAATGAGTTGGGTATCCGGGGAAATGCGACAGTGATGCCCAACCACGACACCCGGAGTCGGCTGCGTTTCGATTTCCGGAAGCGAACTTCCCTTGGTTTCCAACTCTTCGAGCCAGCGTTTGACCACACGAAACCAGACTTCAGCGGGATTCGAGGCGGGGAGGAAGGGTTGCAGCGTTGCCCCTGAACGAAGCTTGATTGAACCGTCGGTCTCAAAGAAACTACATCCCTCTGCCGCTTCGGGAGGCACATTCAACCTTACGCTGACCCGCTTTGACAGCGGGAAACTAGAACTGATGTAGTCCAAGAGTGCATGGTCCGGCTCATTCATGCAGAGAGTTAGAGAATGACTTGCTTCTGTCAGTGCATCCGACCAATGCTCTATAACTTTTTTTGGCCCCACCTCTTGGAGAAGGAAGGAATGGCCGCCGGGCCACGGGACAGGAGCGCAAGAAATGACAGCTTCGTAGTTCACAGAAAGAATTCCCTTTAAAATCTGTCAGTTTCCACCCCGGTTTCCCAGAGCCGCCGGGATGGTTTGGAGCATGATTTTCAAATCGAACCATAGACTCTGACTTGCTATGTATTTCAAGTCAAGTCCGATCGCCTCGTAACGTGTCAGGCTTTCGCGGTCACTGACCTGCCACAGCCCCGACAAGCCGGGTCTCACTTCGTGACGGGTCTGATCGCGACGGGAGTAGTTATCGACTTCGTATTTCACGAACGGTCGCGGACCGACGAGACTCATGCTCCCTGAGAGGACGTTGAATAGCTGAGGCAACTCATCGAGTGAGAATTTTCGAATGAAACTGCCGCAAGGAATAATCCTCGGATCTTTCGGATATTTGGTCTCCCGGGAAACCATCAGGAGCGTGTGGCGCAGCTTCCTGATAACGTCATCATCGGGATGGATGAATTTCTTTTCCGAAGCTTCGATCTTGTGCTCATGAGCCTGCTTCTCGATCAATTCGGCATCGCGCCGCATGGTTCGAAACTTCCACAATTTGAATAGGTGGCCGTTCCTGCCGACCCTCCGATGCACGAATAGGATCGGAAATCCGTCGGAAATCACGATCACTAGCGAGGTGGCTACGAGCAGGGGGGAGAGAATAAGGATCAACAGTAGAGCACCTGCAATGTCGACCCCCCTCTTGATCCCTTCGCGATTGCGATGATAAAGCCGGTGCTCCCATCGTGCGAAGCTGGAGCGCAAATATCGACCTCCTGAGTAGCGGTTCCTCGAACTCCGAGCATTCTTCGTGCCGGGTTCATTGGATGGCTGGTCTCTGGTGAATGTCTCTTCCATTTTAGTTCGCAGTCGCCCAGACCATCAAATCTTTATAATCAATGAATCGGTCCCGTCCAAATCCTTTTTTGGAAAATTGCCGCCGTCTGACGCACGACCTTGTTTCGACTCTTCGATTCTATTTCTCGACGGGATCATTGATTTTCAGCTTTTGATTTCGCGGGGTCAACCCCCACACCAGAGCGACGTCTTTCTGTAGAGGTGGGATCAGTGAATCATAGTCAATAGAAACACGAAAAGTAACCGGTTGAACTCGATCCAGCCAGATCACATTGTGAAAATGAACGTCCCAGGATTGACCGATTTCTACATGGTCCGGAACCTTAAATGGACTCGGTCACGCCGCCTCAATGGCTTCGTTGATGACGCGAAGAAGCAACGGGAAATTCACGGGCTTGGGAAGAACGATCGAAGAACCGCTCTGGGCGACAGCTCCATCGGAGACCTCGGAAGAATCGACCAATGCTGTCAGCATAATTATTGGAACCTTGGAAAGGAAGGGGTCCGACTGAAATTGAGCCTGAACGTCCCCTCCATCCATTCCTGGCATGACGATGTCCAGAAGAATCAAATCCGGCCGAAAGCTCAATGCCGTCTCTCGTGCCTTGGTCGAGTCATTTTGAATTTCCACCTCAAACTCGCCATTCTTTTCCAAGTTCATTTTAACCAACTCGGTAAAACCAGCTTCGTCATCGATAAGAAGAATTTTGTGGGCCATATGTAATAAAAT
>JAKMGR010000039.1 GCA_022424805.1 Verrucomicrobiales bacterium | reverse complement strand
GTTCGGCGACTGCGGTATGAAACTGAACGCGGAGCTGCTCCCCCACCTCGGCAGTATCGCCGACGATGTCGCCCTGATTCGATCGATGCACACCGAGGCGATCAATCACGATCCGGCGATCACTTTTTTCCAGACCGGCTTTCAAATTGCAGGCCGCCCGAGCATCGGCGCATGGCTGGGCTACGGGCTCGGCAGTGAAAACTCCGACCTCCCTGCTTTTGTCGCGATGACTTCCAATCGTGGAGGTCAGGCTCTCTATGATCGACTCTGGGGTTCCGGATTTCTTCCTTCCAAACACCAGGGCGTGAAATTTCGATCCAGCGGCGACCCGGTTCTTTACCTTGGAAATCCCGATGGCATGAGCGAGCAACTGCGTCGGAAGACCCTCGATCACATAGGTGACCTCAATCGCATTCACCATCAGGATTTTGCCGATCCGGAAATCGAAACCCGAATTGCCCAGTATGAAATGGCCTTTCGGATGCAATCGTCGGTCCCGGATTTGACGGATCTCAGCTCCGAACCCCAAAGCACTTTTGACCTCTATGGCGAAGACGCCCGCAAGCCGGGAACCTTCGCCTACAACGCTCTACTGGCCCGACGCCTCTCGGAGAAAGGGGTGCGATTTGTGCAACTTTTCCATCGAGGATGGGACACTCACGGTGGTCTCCCGAAACAACTTCGTGCCCGTTGTGGCGAGACCGACCAGGCATCTGCCGCTCTTGTAAAAGACCTGAAAATGCGCGGCCTGCTCGATGACACCCTCGTCGTGTGGGGCGGTGAATTCGGGCGGACGGTGTACTGTCAAGGTGGACTCACGGCTGAGAGTTACGGACGTGATCATCACCCCCGCTGCTTCAGCATGTGGCTAGCAGGAGGTGGCATCAAAGGGGGCACGGTACACGGCGAAACGGATGATTACGGATACAACATCGCGCAGGATCCCGTAAGCGTTCACGATCTTCACGCCACGATCCTTCACCTCATGGGCATCGATCACGAGCGACTCACCTATCGCTTCCAGGGGCGTCGTTATCGCCTCACCGATGTGCACGGAAAGATCGTGAAGCCAATTCTATCGTAGCCAGCCCTCTCTCAGGAATCACAAGTCTATACGAGTAGTTCCTCGCAGATCTGCCAACAGACCAGCATCATGCGCGGCGTGTGAAACGGCCCTTTCCACAAAGTGCCCTTCACCGGATTGGAAACCGATCCGTCGCGGTGCAAATAGCCGAACCACTCCCCGTATTCCGGATCGGGAAAGTGTTTCCAGGTCCAATCGTGAACCAACTCGTGCATTTCCGCGTATCGTTGATCTCCCGTGATCTGGTAGGCTAACAAGGTAGCAATAATTGCTTCATCATGCGGCCACCAGAATTTCATATCGTGCCAGTATTCCTGCACTGGTCTTCCATCCACTCCCACAAAATACAACATTCCGCCGAACTCCGTATCCCAGCCACGCTTCCACATCCAGTCGAGCATCTTCGTCCCAAGCCCGATTAGAGCCGGATCGTTCCCCCGGACCTTCGCCTCGAGCATGATGAACCACGCTGCCTCGATCGCATGCCCCGGATTCAGGGTCCGCCCGTCGAAATGATCGTCGATTCTGGAGCCATCGACGGCAACCGTCTCCATAACGCTTTCGATATCATCATGAACAAAGTCAGAAACGATCTCTTCGATACAGGCATCGACTTTGCTATCCCAATCTCCCGGCACTCGTGCCTCCCGGCAGATCTGCGCCATGTTGATCGCAATCATGGGCACACCAATCCCCTTTGATGGCCGTGTTCCGGCGAACTTGGCGGGAAACGGAGAAAGACCGGGGTCTTTCGCATGCTGCTCAAACGTATCAAAGAGTTTCACGGCCTTCTCCGCATAGGAGGAATCTCCGGTCGCTTGAAAAACAGCTGCATTTGCAATGCAGGCGAATGCTTCTGAAAAACGATACCTTCGCTTTCGGATCGGCTTTCCATTCGCCGTCACTTGGAACCACATCAGCCCATCCCCGGGATCAAAACAGTGATCGTCGATAAACGTAACACCATCCTTAGCAAGCCTCAGCCATTCCTCATTGGGTCCAAGAGCGTTGTGGGTCGCGGCCAACAACCAGGAAAACCTCCCCTGAAACCAGACGCTTTTATCAGAGTCCAACAGTGTCCCATCACGGTCCACTGCATTGAAAAAACCGCCGTGCTCGTAATCAAGACCATGCCTCAACCAAAAGGGAAGATTGTCTTCGAGGAGAGAATCTCGATAGATGTTACGCAGTGTTTCAATTCTCGATTTCTTCATGAAGTGTAACCTTTCCGCAAACGAGCTTTACAGCAGTTTTCGATTCGGAGCCTAATACGGGTGGCTCAAAGACGTGACCCAAGCCACGTCAAATCCAACATGACATCTCAATACACTATTGTTATCTGATGTTATAACAAAAACGGACGCGCAAACTTTTTCTCTAAATCCACCGTCATTCATGTCTGTTTCCTCTCTCAGCGAAAAAGCCTACCAACACATCCGGCAGCAGGTAATTCTTGGCGAATTGAGTCCCGGAGATCGCCTCGTAAATCGCTCCCTCGCTGAACAACTGGGAACGAGCTTTATACCCGTCCGCGAGGCGATCAGTCGACTCGCCAGCGAAGGCCTCGTGAAGCAAGTCGCAGGAGCCGGGGCTTTCGTACGTTCTTTTGACCGTCAGGAAATTTCTGAAATCTACGACGTTCGCGATCTCTTCGAGCCCTTTGCCGCAGCACAGGCGGCGCGCTTTCTGACCGACCACGAACTCGAAGAATTGCGAGTCCTTCTCGAAAGCTGGGAGAGCCACGGCAAGAAGATCTTGAATCAAAAGGCCGGCGCCAGCCAGGGAGATCTCGATCGATGGCTTGAAATCAATGAACGGTTTCATTCCCTCATAATCAGCGCATCACGAAATCGCCTGCTCTCCAAGATCACCAATGATGTAAACGTACTTTCCAAATGCTTCGCCGCGCATCGAGGATCACCTAAACTGCTCTCTGAAAAATTGGTTCGCTCCACCTTAAAGACTCATCGCCAACTGTATGAAGCTCTCATTAAACGGGATTCCGAGTCCGCTAGGGAGATCGTCTGCCAGCAGCTGAAATTCGGTCGAAAATCCGTGCTCAACTTTTTCGATCAAAAACAAACTCCATAGCCTGATGCCCAAAACGCTCCTTATCGCTCTTGTTTTTGCGCTTGCAGTCACCACGACGCAAGCAGAGCGACCCAATGTCATTCTCTTTCTCGTTGATGACCTTGGCTGGAGCGATCTCGGATGCCAGGGCAGCCAATACTACCAGACACCAAATATAGACGCTCTTGCCGAGTCCGGAGTTCGATTTACGAATGCCTACGCTGCATGTGCGGTATGTTCTCCAACTCGCGCCGCAGTTCTGACAGGAAAGTATCCGGCCCGTCTACTCCTGACACAGTGGCTTCCAGCAGGGCGCTGGGACCCTGACAAACATAAAATGCACGAGGGCCGATTTCTTCGCTCATTGCCGCTGGAGGAACTCACACTGGCGGAATGCCTGCGGGAATCGGGCTACGCAACCTGGCACATCGGGAAATGGCACCTTGGAGGCGCCCCTTTTTCCCTGCCACAACATCACGGATTCGACGTCAACATCGCCGGCGACGACCACGGTGCTCCCGGCAGCTTCTTTTATCCGTTCAAAGGAAAATGGAAGCTCCCCACCACCGGAGAAGCCATTGCAAAGCAGGCCTATTCAGGTGGTAAGGAAGGCGATTACCTAACCGACTGCCTGACGGATGAAGCGATCCAATTGATCAAGAGCCATGATGAGAAGAAGCCGTTCTTTCTCTACTTCCCCTACTACGCCGTGCATACGCCGATTCAGGGGAAGCCTGAGCTGATGGAAAAATACGAAGGCATGCCAAAGGTAAAACGCCAGGGAACACCCGGCTACGCGTCCATGATAGAAAGCGTCGACCAGAGCATTGGCCGTGTATTGGCCTTGCTTGAGCAATCTGGCCGGAAGGACAATACGTTGATCATCTTCACGTCGGACAACGGTGGCTTCGCCGGAGCAACCAGCAATGCCCCGCTTCGTGCCAACAAAGGATCCCACTACGAAGGCGGCATCCGTGTGCCTCTGATATTTGCGGGGGCCGGCATTGGCATGAAGGCTCCGGGCGGTCTCGATCTACCGGTCATCTCCTGCGATCTGTTTCCGACGATCCTAACATTCACTAAAACCCCGATGCGTAAATCAGACGGCCGTAACCTCGCTCCGCTTTTGAACGGCTTCGGCGAAGTCGCTTACGATCACAATCACTCGCTCTTCTGGCACTACCCTCACTACAATCGGCATCCCCAAAGCAAGCCGGTGTCGATCGTCCGGCGCGGCAAGTGGAAGCTGATTGAGTCGCTCGAGACAGGCGGTCTCGAACTCTATGATCTCGACGAGGACCTCGGCGAGACTAATAATCTCGCTGGGGAAAAAACCGAACTAGCCAACGAACTGAACACACAATTAGCAGACTGGAAACGTTCCGTTCGCGCTGACCCCATGACCCCGAACCCGCTCTTCCAGCCCGAATCTCAAAATCAAAATAAGAAGAAATAACATGAACAAGGC
>JAKMGR010000026.1 GCA_022424805.1 Verrucomicrobiales bacterium | reverse complement strand
CTCCACGCTCCAGTGCAGCCCAGAAAAATTTCCGAAATGCTTCCGCATCAGTCTTTTTGACATCATCCACATTGACTATTTCGCCTTCGGAGAAAAAGAGGCAGAACATAGATCCCACACGGTTGAGGGTCAGGTTTCTTCCCAATTCGTTCAGAGTATCGCGAACGCCGTCTTCAAATTGCTGGCCGATCTGCTCCAATCTGGACCATCCATCGAGGCGCTCCATTTCTTTCAACTGCGTGATTCCTGCAACCAGGGCAAGCGGATTACCCGAAAGCGTTCCTGCCTGGTAAACAGGTCCATCTGGAGCAAGATGATCCATGATTTCCGCTTTTCCACCAAAGGCGCCGACCGGGAGACCGCCACCGATCACCTTCCCCATGGCGGTCAGATCCGGAGTAATCCCGACCAATTCCTGCACCCCTCCCTTAGCTAGGCGAAAGCCCGTCATCACCTCATCAAAAATCAGAATCGTGCCATACTTTTCGGTAATCTCACGCAGAAACTGTAGGTAACCGTCCTTCGGGAAAACCAGACCTGCATTCGCAGGGTATGGCTCCAAAATGATCGCAGCAATTTCATCCCCTTGTTCGCGAAATACAGCTTCGATCACCTCAGGATGATTAAAGGGAAGCGTAATCGTCAAATTCGCAAGGTCTTCCGGCACACCGGCACTATCGGGTTTCCCCAAAGTGAGCGCACCACTACCCGCAGCCACCAGCAATGAATCTACGTGCCCATGATAGCAACCATCGAACTTGATGATTTTATCCCGTCCCGTGTAACCACGCGCAAGACGTATCGCCGTCATCGTTGCCTCGGTTCCACTGTTAACCATCCGGACTTTTTCGACTGAGGGAACGTAGTCGCAGATCATTCGCGCGATCTCAACTTCATGGCGATTCGGAATGCCAAAACTGAGACCTTCTTTTGCCGCGTGACTGACTGCATCGATCACGGTAGACGGAGCATGTCCAAGGATCGCCGGCCCCCACGTGCCGATGTAATCAATCAACTCGTTGCCGTCGACATCCCAGATTCGACTGCCTCGCGCCCGCTGTACAAAGAAAGGATCACCGTCTACGCTTTTGAAAGCGCGGACCGGAGAGTTCACTCCGCCGGGAATGACCTCCTTGGCGGCTCGAAATAATTTGGATGAAAGATCGTGGTTCGGCATCACGTCAATGAATCGTCGACCGGCCTTCCCGTCAACCGGCACGCTTGCCCACGTAGAAACAAATTCCCCCCGAATTATCGAATTTTATTTACGCCGCCATTCTTATTCGCTTAGCTGTTATTCCGTCCACAAGCACAAACTGCCCCAGACGTCTGCATGAACGTCCATCATCTCGAATTGTTCTACTTCGTTGCCAAGTTCGAAGGAATCACCGAGGCTGTCCGCAATATGCCATATGGCATTCAGCAACCGGCCGTGAGTGGTCAGATTTCGAAATTGGAGAAGTTTCTCGGTGTTAAACTTTTCCAACGCCGCCCTTTTGCTCTCACACCAGCCGGGGAAGAGCTCTACGACTTCATTTATCCCTTCTTTTCTCGTCTCGACCAGATGACAGAGCGTTTGAGAGGCGAGGAAAGTCATCACCTTCGACTTGCCGCCTCCGCTGCTGCCCTGACTCATCACCTCCCGGAAGTGCTCCAGGCTCTTCGGGCGGAGTTCCCTACCCTGAGACTCACCCTCCGCGAGCTTCACAATCCTGATATCGAAGTTGCGTTGCGGAAAATGGAAGCCGATGTCGCGATCGCAATCCTCCATCGCAAGTCAACGCCTGGACTGAAGTCCGTCAAACTCATCGATATTCCATTAGCAATAGCAGTACCGGCATCGTCTCCTATCAACAAGTTTCGGGACCTAACAGCCCTCGCAGCCGGGGGTCTGATTCAACACCCTCTTATCGCTCTGCCACGAATCGAACCTGCCTCTCAGTTGTTCCAGCAGGGACTCACGGCTCGTAATTTACGCTGGGAACCCTCTATGGAAGTTTCCGAACTGGGGCTGATTCAGAACTACGTCGCCAAAGGATTCGGATTCGGCATCGCCGTCGACATCCCAGGCGCGGTTTGGCCGGATGGAGTGAAAAAAATTCCCCTGCCCAAGGATTTCCCTCCCCTCACGATCGGGGCACTTCACACCGGTGATCTCAAAACAGTCGCGAAGCGATTCATTGGGTTGGCGGGAGAGCAGGCTAATACACTGCTGGATGCAAAGAAGGTCTCCACCAAATCAGCGAAAAAGACGTGATATTCTCGGTATGCTCAGCGCGCTGATTTTCGATTTTGACGGTCTCATTCTTGATACCGAGGTGCCGGTCTTCGAAGCATGGCGGGAAAACTACGATGCCCATGGGCACGATCTTCCCGTCGAAACCTATGTCGGCTGTGTAGGCAGTGACTTCGAGGGTTTTGACCCGAGAGGGCATCTCGATTCACTTGTCGCCGAACCTGTTGATTGGGAACACTGGGATCGTCGTCGAAAGAAAAAAGAGCGCAGCCTTATCAGCAAGCTCGAACCACTCCCTGGGATTATTGCCTTGCTTGAGGAAGCGCGCGATCTCGGAACACCCTGCGTAGTTGCTTCCAGTTCCCCCAGATCCTGGGTCGAAGGACATCTCGCGCGACATGGCCTGCTGGAGCGATTTGTGACGACCTGCTGTCTCGACGATGTCGATTCTCCCAAGCCCGCACCGGATCTGTTTCACGCAGCCGCCAATGCGGTTGGTGTAGACGAAAAAGATGCACTCGTCCTCGAAGACTCCCTCAACGGACTGCTCGCAGCCACTGCAGCCGGTATCGACTGCGTCATTGTTCCAAACCGAGTTACCGAATGCCTGGAGTTTCCCGGAGCACTCGCAGTTCTCGATTCGCTCGAAGCGATAAGCCTCTATCACCTTGCAGAACTGCGGGCGAATCCCTGAAGGAAGGGGAGCCCGACGGCCCTGCAGTCATCGGGGCACCCTGAAAATCTCGCCTAGTCTCTCTTCCGACGTAGTTGCTCGTGGAGTTCTGCGATTTCCCGCTGCAAATGACCCACGACAGCGCGAAGTTCGCGCACCTCACGCTCCAGTTGCTCCGCGCGGTGGTGTTGTGCCTCTGGAATATGCCGGCGGATCATTTCAGCCTGCAAACGCTCTGCCTGCTCATGGTAACGGCGAGCATCTTCATGCAATCCAGCCCGCTCCAAATTTTCCGCAGCGGTACGGAGATGGTGGAGCCGAGAATCGCGGTGCATCTCACGCTCTGGATGTTCACGGCCTCCATCACGACGGACTTCACGCTCTGGGTGTTCTCGATCGCCATCGCGACGAACTTCTCGCTCTGGGCTCGGACGGTCGCCATCACGACGAACTTCGCGCTCCGGAGAAGACCGGTCAGGGGCTTTGCGGCCCTCAGCTTCGGGGCCCGGCCGATCACCACCTCGTTTTTCTGCATGCTCCGGGGATGGTCGGTCGCCGCCACGTCGGGCTTCGTCCTTTTCATCCGCTGCTGTCGGAAAAGTGAAAAGTGCAATCCCGCAAAATACGGGGAGAATGACGGCAAGTTGAAGGGGCGATAATGCCCGGGGATTTTGGATCATAACGATTCTTTATTTGATTTCTGATTTTTGACGAAACATCGGAGACGCAGCTGCAGCTCCGAGCATGGAATTCTTTCCGGTCGTGAAGCCCTCAACGACTTTCAGCAAAGTCGACGGATAGAGAGAAGCCTGCCCGAGATATCGCATCGCATAGTGGTCACAGAGAAGCTCTCGATCACTCCGAAAACGTCGAATCACCAACCACACAAATGGATTGAACCAATGAACGCAGGCAAGAAGGAGGGCTAACCAGTTCCACCACAAATCCAATCTCTTCAGATGAGCTAATTCATGGAAAAAAAACGCGCGAGCCTCGTCATGAGAAAACAATTTTTCAAACCCGACCGGGACCAGGAACCGAGGCCCGAAGAGCCCGAATAGAATGGGAGAGTGCAATCCCTCCATTGCCTCGAACCGGACGCGGCGACGAATCTTGAGCTCCTCGCAGCACTCTTTAAAAAGGTCTGACTTGGGTCCCTCAACGGCCTGCGATCGTCGGTGCATCCGCACCGCGAATCGAATCTGCCTGACAAAAAAGCATGACAGCAGGAGCAGCATACCCGTCAGCCAAATCGCTCCCCAAGGCATGGCGAAATCCACATTCCTTTCGGCAGCCAAAAACTGCTCTCCCGTCAATTCGGAGCCTTCCTGGGTTACACCTTCAAACGAATCGGATAATACGAGCTGCTCAAATTCCGCCTGAGGTGGTGTTACGTTCTCAGCCAAGTAGGAATCTTGGTTCATTTCGGGGGCCTTTTCCCACTCGAGGAGATTTCCCACTCCAATTTCAGGGACCACAGGAAAAGCGAGGCGCACTAAAATGAGGACCGCCAGACTAATACTCAGAGCAGGTAGAACCCGTCGAGTCAGGGAGACAACAAGCAAAGAAATGGAGCCCAATACTGCTCCCGCGATGGTGTTTTCCACCACCTGAGAGAATGCAATATCGAGCCATCCTTCCATCACATTTGCCACAGAGATCTTACTCGCGATTTTTCGCTCTTTCGTCGAGGCGACCTACCTTGTACCACCAAAGGAATTCGTCGAAGTTCAAGACATCGTCGCCATCCTTGTC
>JAKMGR010000023.1 GCA_022424805.1 Verrucomicrobiales bacterium | reverse complement strand
GGCAAAGGCAACACTCCACGCAAAAGCTCTCTACCCTTTCCTGTCAGACGCAGGTAGTGATCGCTGGGCAGCCCTTCGTAATCGAGAAAGTTCACTCCGTCTCCTCCCGGAACATCATTTGTACATTTGAAGATAGCGGTTCCTTCATCAATCTCGTCGAACATCGCAATGTAAGCGTTTTCGATTCCTGCCGCGCGCGTTGCAATAAACTGATCCCAGAGAAACTCCCCGCCTTGTCGGGGAATGGCTCCCAGCTCTTCGCCGGTCATGTTGTGCCAACTGAACCCGGGGAACAGGACAGGCAGATATTCGATTCCATTCCTTTCACACCAGATTCGATCATCGACGAGATGCTGAACATGTTTTCCCGCAGCAAAGTCGACCTCGTGATATCGCCCTACCGACCACGGACTGATCACATCCGCCAATTTCAGCACTTCATGCAGATGCTCATCCTCAATCGCATCACGCTCCTGTTCGCGCCACCCATAGGGCACGCCTAACATGATGCTCATACCTCCCCAGTCCGGGTTATGTTTCAGTAAGCGAATGAAGCGCTCTGCATCACGCAGCGAATAACCTCGATCGTCGTTGAAGCCGACTCCCCAGATCGCGACGAGAGGATTTCCGTTCAGCTGAAGATAACTCGTATCGTTCTCATCCGTGCCGATTTGCATCCTTGTCCGTAGTTGCTTCCAGTCGTAGGCCAACGCTTCGAAATCCTCGCTATTCCAGCCTGAGAGGTCATACATCAAGATCCAGGACCGCTCATTGGCGAGGGCCGCATTCCGACATAGCATCAGCTTTCGGTTGTCAGCCTTGAGCAAATCATAAGAATGGTGTTCCCGAGTCACGACACCAGCAAAGCGCTGCACGAAGGCACCATCGATCCCGTAATCTCTCATCCATTGGAAATGGCGATTCACGGTTTTCTCCCGCTGAGAACTGAATACGTGAGCCACCCTCCCATCTGCTTTGCGAAAGGCCGTCGGAAACTTTTCCGGACCTGTGAACTCAGACAAGTCCGGCCAAAGATCGATCGAACAATACCCAGGCTCAAACTTACCCTTCGACCTGTAGTGATGAAATCCTAAGTTGGATCCATCCCCTTCCGCACGAAACCACCCCTGGTAACCTGCCACGACTCGCCCCTTGATTCCATCTGGCTTCCCGGCATCACCGGTCAGCTTCGGAGCAGGACTGAGAACGGAATGAGCGACTTTCCGGGAAACAGGCTCCGCATTTGCGAGGCCTGCCACGACAGCAATCAGGAAAGAGAAAACCGTGAGAATTCTCATGCTAGAAAAAAGGAGAAAGCTCATTCATTCGCGCAAAGCGCTCGCTTGTTCACCGAACTGAGACGCCGAGAGCATCGATGCAAAGTAGCGAGATGTATTACGCACCCTTTTCTACTCGAGTTCAAGCTGGATCCCCTCGATCATAGGCTTGGACTCATTCTCGGTGGAATCTTCCATTTTGATTTCTACCTGAAATCCAAATCCATCGGGTAGAACGGACAGGTCCATCTGCGCCGGAGTCTTTGCGACCTGCTTGGAAAAGCCCGGAATGTAGTCGTAGCTCTCTTTCACTTCCTGCCAATCGGTCCATTCGTCGATTTTTTGATCATTGTCAGTGTCAACGCCGACTCGCGCAGTGACGGTCTCCACCCAGGGGCCCGGACTGGTATAATCCTTCTGCTGCTGTGTGGCGAGATAGAATTGTCCTTCCGCGAAGCAAACATCGGGATCGGGATGCCCTTCGCCGATATTGTCGCAATAGCTAAACTGCTTGTTGATGTCAGAAGAGGTAAACCATGCGACGCTCATTTTCGCACCGTGCTCGGGGTCGTAGTCAGCGAAGAGGTAGTATTGCCCACCAATTGCGATCGCAGCCCAATCCCCGAAGGCTTCCTGCTCCGGTTCGTGGATTTCGTACTCGGCCACGTTCGTTTTGTAGTTTTTCGGATCTTCTTTTACCCAGTGTGGATGCTTATAGGTGCCAATTTCTCCCGTCCCTTTGGTTCGGTGGTCGACCGCGGGATTTTTGAAAACAAATCCATCAATTCCATTCGGACTCACAGCATGTCCTGCGAGAGGAGAATCCCAAGAGCGCTTGTTTGCGGAGATCGGACTCCAATCTTCGATGATGACGTGCACATTGCCATCAAGATCACGAATAAAGCCGGCATCAGAACCGTGCGAAGGATCGCTCACTGCCATACCCATATTTTCTCCCGGCTCACCGTCAGTGAGATCGCTGTCGACATAGACATGAGGGTCCTGATCATTGGGAAAGTCGTAGTAGATCAACGCCTTTCCATCAACATACTCCGCGCTGGTAACCCACTTGGAGAATCCTTCCGTCACCGGTCCATGGTGCACCCAGTTTTTCATGTCACGACTTTGCCATGCGTGATAACCGCCTTTACCTGGTTTCAGTCCGCCGGGGGCATCGTAGACATTGGCAAAGCGGGTCGTTTTCAACGGAATGTCGAACCCCTCTACCGAAGTTTCTTCGGGCGTGAACTCGGTTTGCGGCTTCGCTTTTTCGCCTTTCTTCCGACGCGGCTGTCCGCTGCCGTAGCGTCCGAAGATCCAGTAGTCATTCGGACCTTTTGTCAATAGAACCGGAGCATCCTGTAAATTCGATGGGCCCAGGTTCTCTATCGGATTCCAATTCTGCCACAAGGTAGATTGCGAAATGGTGAGTGATTGGGCCGAGCGCTTCTTCTCGAAAGATCGGATTTTCGTGCGCACAGTCCCATATTTTTCGGACGGTAACGCGACACCCTTTTTGATAACAACTCCTTCGGACGTTTCAACGGCTGCATTCCATTCCTTTTGCGTTTCGATGCTCCAGGGTTTGGCGTACCCGCTACCGAGGGTCGAGACCAGCGCAATAGCGGCACGGGTTATGTTCAGTTTGTATTTCATAAAGTTTATTAGCAAGCAGGTGCTACCGGGCAGAGTCGACCACGTATTCCCTGCGCGTAACCGTTCCGTCGCCGTTCTTGTCAAAATTCTGAAAGCGCTTTTCGAGATTCTCTCCCGTCTGACCGGTGAGGTATTCTTCGAGGCTCAGTAAATCATCTTTATTGGTATCCCAGCGATTGAAAGGAATATTTCGATCTCCTTTCATTCGCTTCTTGGTTTCCCCAGTCTTCAACTTTCCGTTCTGGGAAAAACTCAAAGCGGCTTCAGCAAAAAAACCACCCTTTGCCGAAACCTCCGGATAACTGCGGAGGAATTGATTTTCATCTACCAGATTGAGATAGTAGTGAGTCGTCCCCTCGGGAAGTTCGGCAGTGACTCGACCCTTGTTTTTCAAATCCGCAGGTATCCGAAACCATTCCTCATACTGATTGCCACCGTTGAGCGTGTAGATCAGGTCCGCCTTCACGACCTTGGCTCCGTTTTCCTGATAGGAGAAATCTGCGGATCTTCCCTGCCGCTTGTGTTCGGTAACCACGCAAACATTTTCCTTGTTCGGGAGTGACGAGACGATATCCGGATTGTAGTACGGGTAACTTGCATCCATCTCCGTGAGAGCTGCAGTCAGCTTGGCGTTCAGTTCCTGCGTTTTCTTCGGCAATTTCTCGGCGAGATTTTTCGCCTCCTCGATATCGACCCGCTTTGTCTCACCGTTTTCCGTTTCGTAGAGCTGGAACAATTCCAGTTCCGGTGTCGCCGGATTTTCCACGTGATCGTAGTTGCGAATCAATTTAAAATCGCCTTCACGGATCGTGCTTTCCAGAGCAACTCCATGCGGGAAGTGCCACACCATCGTATCGCGGCTCGCGCCATCTTCCTCCTTGACCAAATCCGGGTTTTTCGGATCGCCATGCAAAAGCGGTAAGAGATCACAACCGTCGAGATTTTTCCCATCGGGCCTCGGGGTGCCTGTCATGGCCAGAATCGTCGGGTAGAAGTCGAGACCGTTCGCCATCACATCTGTCTGCACTCCTGCCGGAATATCTGGACCAATGATGATCAAAGGAACTCTCGCGCCACCTTCTTTCGCGGAGATTTTTCCCATATCGAGCGGGTCGTTGTCGGTATATCGCTCATTTGGCCCACCTTCCATACCACCGTTGTCCGAAGTGAAAATCAGATAGGTGTTCTCGCTCAGCTTGTGGCCAGGCCAGCGTGGATCGTCCGTCTCTTCGAGGTAGTCAAAGATGATCCCGAGATTGTGATCCAGTTCCTCGACCATCGCGGCGAAGAAGGGATTCTTCTGCCCGGGCACGTCTTTCTTCGGAGTGCTTTTCGGATCCGTGCCGATTCGCTCGACGTACTTTTCCAATAACGCTTCCGATCGTGTATGAATCGGCGAATGAACCAGCCAGGTGGCATAGTAGAGGAAAAAGGGATCCTGTTTGTGCTCATTAAGAAAGGTTAGGGCGTCTTCGTTGGTCTGGTGAAATGGGAACCCGTCTTCGTCTAACTGATAAGGATCATCTTCCGCCGTCGTCGCAAATCCGGAGAGCCTATCTTTCATCGCGGTTCTCGCGCCTCGATCTGAGCGAGTCCAGTCAAAGCCCACGTCCATTGGCTGCGGGAAAGCGTGATGATCGATAGCGATATGCCATTTCCCGGAATGCCCTGTTGTGTAGCCATTCTCGCCAAGTGCTTTGGCCAAAGTCATTTCATCGGCCGGCATTCGGCCGCTATACCAGGGATCCATCATTCGAACGTGTTTATTCCGAGGATGGGGCGGTGCACCACCGACCACATGGGTTTTCTGCGCGCGCGCCGGATGATTCCCGCTCATGATCGCACAACGGGACGGGGCACAAGTAGGAGCCGGAGAATAGGCTTGCCAGAACATCACCCCTTTTTTCGCAAGCGAATCGAGATTTGGCGTTTCGTACGGGGTCGGGTCGTCGATGTCATAGCACTTCACATCCTGCCAACCTAGGTCATCGGTGAAGATGAGAACAACATTGGGCTTCTCAGGGCGGTCCGCAGCCCGACTGCTTACGTGTAGGAATATTAGGATTACCCCAGAAAGAAAAAGGGAATACTTGAGAGATGATTTCATGACACACCAAAGGTTCGTGGATTCTTCCACACTAATCCAAAAACTCCACTTCCGTAAAATACGCGCCGCCAGCCTTTCCCTTTTCGTCAAAGAGCCAGGTGTTTAATTCTGTTTTGCCCGTCGGCAGTTCCATCTTAAATACGACCCCTTTACTTCCCGGCTCGACCTTTGAGTCGGCCGTTTTTCCGGCAATCTCCAATTTTGCGCTTGTCGCAACGACAGGCTTGTCAGCCTCAATCGGAAATTGGCGAAGGGTGATTTTGTAGCGACCTGCCTGTTTCACGTCTACCATCCAGGGGCCGGTGACTTTCGGCATCTTACTGATCGATCCAAAATTCCAAGGCGGATTCCCCGTGGGCATATACCAGTCCTGCGAGCAAAGCACCGTCGGATTATCTGCGGAGTTTCCAAGATCGATGTGGACTGGAGTCAAACGCGGGGAAACCTTCTCCCAAAACGGCTCGTAGAGCGCGCGTAAGCGATTCGCGACTTCCGGTTGCTTTTCGATGAGATTATTTTGCTGACCGGGATCTTTCTCGATTTCATAGAGGCCTTCACCGTCTGAGTTCACGTAACGCCATTGCTCGGTCATCACGACAGAGTATTCGTCGCGCTTTGGAGGAAGGACTTTGGCATAGGCCCCGCCGAGATACTGCTCGACGAGGTGCTCCCGCTTCCACGAATCTTCCTTACCTTCCAACAACGGCTTCAGAGAAATGCCATCCGACTCGTAGTCCTCTGACACAGAGATTCCGCAAAGTTCTGCCAAAGTAGGCAGCACATCAATGTGGGCCGCGAGGGTGTCGATATCCTTACCGCCGACCAATCCGCCCTTTGGCCAATGAATGAAAAATGGAACGCGTATACCGCCCTCGTAGACGCTGGATTTCTTGCCTCGCATTCCCGCGTTGTATCCTACGGTAGGAAGGGATGTCAGACCTTCAAACTTAGCCCCTCCTGCCGTGCCATTGTCGGTCATGAAAATCAGGATCGTATTCTCAGCGAGTTCGAGTTCCTCAAGCTGCCTGCGTAGCCGGCCCATGTTGTGATCGATATTCGCGACCATGCCGTAGAAGTTGGCATTAGCGACTTCCTTGTTGTTCTGGTAGGGCTCCGCCCACTCCGGCGGAACACGATAGGGACCGTGCGGAGCATTTAGCGCGAGATAGAGAAAGAACGGCTCCTCTTTGTTCTCTTCCACGAACCTCATTCCTTCGCGAAACCAGACATCCGTGCAGTAGCCTTCGAATTTTTCGAAGCCCCCGTTCCGCTCGTAAGTGTCGTCGAAGTAGTCATTGCCCCAGTAGTCAGAAGCCTGGCCGATCCCGCCACAGCGATGCCAGACGACATCTTGAAATCCTCGATCCTGTGGGCGATGCGGGGCGTTATCACCGAGATGCCATTTACCGACCATTCCGGTAGCGTAACCATTTTCGGAAAACAGATGGGCCACGGTTTTCTCATCCGGATGCATCATCGTTCGACCTGAACTGGTTCGGTAGGCACCGGTGCGCCCCGGATAATTCCCGGTCATCAATGCCGCACGCGTCGGCGTACAAAAGGGACTGACGTGAAAGTCGGTAAAGCGGACCGACTCCGAATGCATCTGATCGAGATTCGGAGTTTTAAGAATCGGATTTCCGTGACAACCCAAATCGCCGTAGCCCTGATCGTCGGTCATTACGAGAATGACATTGGGTCGCTCCGCGTGCGCCACGGCGGCACATAGAGCGATGAGAAAACAGAGAGCAAATTTCATAGGTAAAAGAGCAGGGTTGGAATTGTGGAACTCAGTTTCTCACTTCACAAACACCGCCGGACTGATTCCCATCACGAAAGGCTCGTAGTCTGGCTTGTCAGGTTGATACGGTGGCATCATCCGCCACCAGCCATCCGCAATACCCGGGCCAGTCGCTACAGCGCAGAGGAAATCGCCCGGTTTTGCCTGAAGTTCCTCGAGAGAAAAAACAACTTCCTCTTTCAGACCCGCCAGATTCTCCCCGAGATGTTTGATAGTGCGAATCGACTCTCCATTTCGATAGATCACGATCTCGGATACAGAGGTCCAGCTAGGTCCGTGCACCGAAACAGTGACAGAGTCGCCCAGGACTTCGAGAAGAGAAAGCAGACCGAAGGAAACCGCACCGTGACCTTCCAATAGCGAGACAATCGCAGCATCCACATCGATTTTCCCCACATCAAAATCCTCCACAGGCAGATATGTCCGACCCTGGCCCGGAATCGCAAAGTTCACGGTGTGACTGTCGCTTGAACCGATTCCGGCAATCTTGTGGCCACTCCGTAGCAGAGCAAACCAATCGTGCACCAGCTGCATTGGATCAGTCTGCTGTGCTCCGGAATTGATCAACTCCATCGCGTTGGCACGAAGCTCGCGCCCCTGAGTAAACGTTCCTTTCTCGGCATCGAAATTCTCCGGAGCAAGCGGGGTGAAATTTCGGTGCACATCGCGACCATGATTCAGAATGCAGACGCGAACATCGGGCGCCGCAAAGATATCAGCAAAAATCCGAGGCCAGGTCCGCAGCTTGTGCTCCACAGGTTTGGCCGAAGCCTGATTCGGGAAGGTATTGAAATGACCGAGACTCGTTGTGACCTCGCAACCGGTCACTGAAGTCAACCATTTGCTAGTGCCAATTCGCGCCGACTCCTCATCATAGGAAATGTGTTTGTCATGCGCCGACGAAATGACCAACTCAACCGCCTCGCCAGCGCAGGAGATCAAACGTTCCGTCAGGTCACAGTCCCCATGCCGATCAAATTCGTAGGTGTGCAAATGCGGATCGCAAGCAACCCAGTCGGGTGTTTCGACTTCGCGCTTCAGATAAAACTCGAGCGATGCCTCCTCACCTTTCTTGCCAGCGCCGAGCTCTTGCTGATCGATACTGTATTCAAATCCCCGACCACAGGTAACCTGGTAAGTCCTCCCTCCCTCGAGCAGAACCGTCGCTTCGCCGTCGATCGAATACACAGCGCCTTCCCGCACCGCGAGTCGGTCATCGGATTCGGCACCAATAAGGGCAAGGGCGCCCGTTTCCGTATCAACGATCGTAAACCGGCATGGGACCGCCTCACCGCTCGCCCTGGCAGACAGCCGAACTCGAAAGCCCAGATTCGGCAAAGCCCGCGGATAGCCCCGCTTCTTTTCCAGGTCTGCCG
>JAKMGR010000008.1 GCA_022424805.1 Verrucomicrobiales bacterium | reverse complement strand
CTCGGTAGAAGCAGCCATCGAGCGCTTTGCCGAGTCCTTTTCCTCATCCTCAAAAATATCGATCTTGTCGACGTAGACAAGAAAGTAGCCCTCACCGTTCGGTTGCGAAATCACGGCGGACACGCTTTTTTCCGTCCCAGCTTCCTCTGCCGCACCAAGCACGGTGCTCGCATCGGTGCGCCCCTCGGGTGGCTCTGCACGGGAGAAAGCATCAAGCTTTTCGACTTCAAGTCCGGCCTCTTTCACAACGCCAGCGATTGGTTTACCAGCTTCGAGAGCCTCGACGATTTTCGCACGAGCTTCGTTGGCTGCATCGTTCACAAGGCGATCCGATTTCCGATTTTTCAGGACCATATTAATTGCTTCCGTTGCTTCTTCCAAGGTCAGCGGACGAGGCTCAATAACTTCTCCATAGTGAAACACATAGTAGCCACCGTTCCCGGTCGCGACCGGAATCGAAACATCGTCGATCTGAAGCGTGGGAGTGAAAAGTTCTTTCAGGATTTCTCCTTTGTCCTTCAATTCCTCAGGCGGTGAAACCTGGGGAAAGGCTTCGAGCTTACCGACTTTCATTTCAAAGTGCTGCTTGGAGCCTTCGTTCGCCTTCGCAATCTTCACAAAGTCCGCATCATCGCCGGCGAGGTCAGCGTAAACGCGGTTTACGGCGTTTCCAAAATCTCGGGCGGAATTCGCTTTCTGCTCCGCGGTAGCATCGTCGGGAAGTTTCTTCGGAGTGAATTTGGCATAGTCAAAACCACGCTTGGGATCGGCCTGTAGCGTCTCGGTGTTGGCTTCGAAATACTCTTTCACTTCGGCGTCAGTGATTTTCAGAGTATCAGCGAACTTGGCTCGGTCGAATTTCACCAGAGAAGCATGGTAACGCTGATTACGTTTCGTGTAGATCAGATCGGTCTCACTCGGGACAGCAGCAACGCCAGCCCCAATGAGATCACGCAGTTTCTGGAAGGAGAGATAGTCTTTCACGAGCTGGGCAAAATCACCGTCAGTGAATCCGTTCGGTCCTAGGATGCTGTTTTTCACATAATCAGCGCTGACGAGCGGCTGCTGGAAAATGGGAAGCTTGGGAATGGCTTCTTTGATTTCCTCTTCGCTCGGATTAATCCCCATCTTTTCGGCCTCTTTTCGCAATATAATCAGGCTCATGATGAAATTCGTGCGGTCGTCGTCCATGCGATCCTCGCCGAACATGACCGTCACGAAGTCATACATGCCAAGCTGGATCGCGACGTCGTAATGATTCGCCAGCATGGAGACTTCTTTTTGCCGATAGCAGCGATCGTAAACTTTGACGACGCAATCCTGTCGACCAACCGTTCCCTGAACGAAGTCGAAGTCAGAATAGAGAAAGGCAAACGCGATCACGATGAGAATAGTGACAACGATGAGCGTACCTTTTTGAATATGGCGAATCTGGGTCAGCATAGGATGGATTCGGGATTGATCTCGTGATTTGGAGGACTACCTGCCTTCCGCCTCGATCGAGGGCTGGGAAGGTAGAGAAAAAGGGCTCATCGGGCAAACGGTTTTTGGAGGCTGAAATCCGGACGTCATTGGCGCCGTTTCGCGCCGCCTTTTCGGGTAAACTCACCTTTCTCCGGCAAGATGGCGCGCCATCTCTTCCCGCGCGGCATCGGGATCGCCCACAGCTATCACTTCGAGGAGCCGACGATGACCCTCGCTTGTTTTCGCCGCATCTTTGGCAGAAAGCCCGGTGCGCTGAGACTCTGATTCAAAAAAGCGCGCCAATACCTGATGGTCGCGCGAGGCTCCAGCAAGAAAACGATTTCGCGAAGCTTCCACAATCGCGGTGTGAAAGGCTTCCTCGATTTCCATCCACCGCCTAATCTGTGATTTCGTAGCTTGCTGATCAGATCGTTCGGCAATTTTTTTTGCCAGTGATTCCCACTCTTCTATGTTCTGGCGCAGGGAATCCAGCTGACGCGAAGAGATGTTGGCTGAGGCCTCGGCTGCGGCACCGCTCTCAATACAGGCTCGAAATGTGATCAACTCCTCCATCTCCCGTTCGTCAGTGGATCGAACGAATGACCCCGAGCCGGGAATCTGTTGGATCAAGCCCTCACTCGCGAGACGCGAAATCGCCTCACGCAGGGGAATCACACTGATACCGAACTCAGTCGCGAGTTGTCGATTCACGAGACGCTGGCCAGGTTCCAATTCACCCGCCATGAGCTTTTCTCGAAGAAGCCCGTAGGCCTTTTCGGTCTGTGTCGTCGCTGCTGCCAAAATACTCCCCTAAAAATTACAGAATGCCGTGTTTCTCGAAGAC
>JAKMGR010000452.1 GCA_022424805.1 Verrucomicrobiales bacterium | reverse complement strand
CTTCTTTTCCAGGTCTGCCGCTCGCTCCGGCGAGACGAGATTCAGTGTCTCGCGATGGAGGGCGAAATCGCCAATCTGAATATCGTCTGGTTTTTCCGAATTTGTCTCCACAATCAGCTCGTTCTCTTCAGCCTTGAGAAGACCTTCCGGCAAAGCGATGGCATGCTCTAGGTGATTGTGATCGCGTGGGAGCCGCCCCAGTTGCTGCCCATTCAGCGAAATCGTCCAGGTCTGCTTCGTACCTTCCTGGCGAAATGTCAGGATGCGGAATGACTCCGGCTTTTCCACATGGAAAGAAGAAACCAGTCGCGCACTTTCGGCCTCTTCCGGATAATGCGACCACTCGCGAGGCTCAGCATTGCGAAGATGGTGGAAGTCGGGATCAAACACGAGAGGCTCTGCGCCCAAAGCAATAGAGCCGAGGAAAAGAACTACGAAGAAAAGGATCCGAGGATTCAGAAAGGACATGGGGTAGAATTGTGAAGGAAACAACTTCAAATCGCAAAGCCGAAAGAGGAAAAGATTGCAAAGCCGTGTGGAGGAAGATGAAAAACTTCCGAACGTATCACGCGGAAATGCACATTACCTCTGCAACGTCGGCATTTTACCAAATGCCGCTACCTGCCTCCGCTGAACCCTCCGAGCGAAGCGCAGCCTCTACGCCAGTAACTCCTCCACCACCTTCGCCTCAGGATTCATGATGAGGCTCTGCTCCTGTCCATTGCGCTTGAAGGTCAACTCCTCTGGCTTGAGGCCGAAAAGGTGCAGCAGAGTCGCATGGTAGTCGTAGTGGTTTACCACATCCTTCACAGCCTTGTGACCAAACTCATCCGTCTCGCCGTGCGTGTGACCGCCTTTGAATCCGCCGCCGGCCATCCACATGGAAAAGCCGTAGGTATTGTGATCGCGTCCAACCTTGGCACGATCACCGCGCTTGGCACCAGCACGGTTTTGGATCACGGGGAGTCTTCCCATTTCTCCGCCCCAGTGAACCACCGTGCTGTCCAGCAGCCCTCGCTGTTTCAAATCAGTGACCAGAGCCGCTGCCGGTTTGTCGACGTAGCGGCAGGCCGCGGGCAGACTTGTCAGGATACTAGTGTGGCTATCCCAGGTCTGGTTTCCGGTGAAAACGGAAACAAATCGGACTCCCCGCTCTACGAGTCGGCGCGCAATCAGGCAACGTGTCCCGAAATCTTGGGTCTCCTTTTGATCGATGCCATACATCTTTCTCGTCGCCTCACTTTCCTGACTGATATCGATCGCGTCTTTCGCCGCGGTCTGCATCCGGGCAGCCAGCTCGAAGCTCTGGATGCGAGCTTCCAATTCCGTTTCGCCGGGGCGAGCGTCGGCGTGCTCGCGGTTCAATCCATTTACGAAATCGAGATAACGCCGCTGGGCATCGCCTTTCAGGGAAGCCGGAGGATCGAGATTGAGAATGCGCGGCTCCTTCGGACGAATCACCGTGCCCTGGTAAACCGAAGGCAGCCAGCCATTCGTGAAATTGTCGACACCCAGAACAGGAAGCCCACGTGGGTCAGTCAGGGCGACATACGCGGGAAGGTTACGATTCTCTGAGCCGAGCCCGTAGGTCAGCCAACTACCCAGTGTCGGACGCCCCGTGAGAATGGAACCATTGTGGAGGGCATTGATGGATTGACCGTGATTATTCACTCCTGTGTGCATCGAACGAATCATCGTCATGTCGTCGGCAATACTCGCCATGCCCGGAACGAGTTCCGAGAAATCCATGCCTGACTCGCCATGCTTGGAAAACTTCCACTGCGGCCCCACCACTTCGCGGCTCGCTCCGGCAGCGTCGTCGTATTTTACCTCACCTGGAAAATCTTTTCCATCGAGCCTCAGCAGCTCCGGCTTCGGATCAAACATGTCGATGTGACTCGGACCACCCTGCATAAACATCGAGATCATCGCCTTTGCCTGACCAAAGGACCCGTGTGCCGGCTTTGGCGTCACGTCGTAGTGCTGGGATCCAGTTCCCGTGATTGCAGGATTAGCGAGCAGCCCTTCCTCCTTCAGCAAGGCGGCCAAAGCAATCGTGCCCATGCCGTAGCTCTTCGAAAGAAAATCGCGTCGGGTA
This sequence comes from Verrucomicrobiales bacterium, assembly GCA_022424805.1. Classification (GTDB taxonomy): domain Bacteria; phylum Verrucomicrobiota; class Verrucomicrobiia; order Verrucomicrobiales; family DEV007; genus Arctic95D-9. The sequence goes on along the minus strand of JAKMGR010000452.1, from coordinate 802 downwards.
TTCATGAATTGGTGGGCTTGAAAGGGTAAGGTCGGAGACTTAACAGAGTATGGTCGGTGACTCTGCCCTGTCAGGTTTTGGTTGTGGCAATATACAATTAATCCACATACAGAAACTCGTTTGCACTCATGAGGGCGTGCCCAAGGGCAGCGATCCCAAGGTAGCGCGGGGTTGGCTCGCCTTTTTTTGCGGGTCCTGCGACACTTTCGTAGCCGGCAGGATTCACGGTATAGTAGGCGGTCTGCAAAGTGAGAAAATCCGAGGCCTGCTTTCTTTCTTCCGGCGTCGGATAGCGCCCGTAGCAAAGGCGCCATGCTCGGTCAATGATGGTCGTAGCGTCGCCTGTGGGGACGTCTTTTTCCATTCGGTCAGCGAAATACTGCGCATACTCCCGCATCCCGATGTTGTTCATCAAGAGAAGGCTCTGCGGGCTGACCGTGGTGACGGGGCGGATTGCACAATTCGCGTCCATCATTGGTGGTGCATCAAAGGCAGCGAACATCTCCAGCGGTCGCGAGCGACGAATCTGAACATAGATACTCTTGCGGTGTTCCTCCCCTTCGAGCGAAATGTATTTCCCAGTTTGGCGCCCCGCAGTGTCTGTCGTGTCGATGCCGATCACGACGATCCCCTCTTCGGTTTGCATCACAGGGACAGGTTCTCCACCCAGCTTTTCGTTTAGCTTTCCTGAGACCGAGAGAAGGGAATCACGCAAGGTTTCGGCCTCCATACGGCGCTTGTTCTGACGACTGAGCAGAAGATTGTCCGGATCGATCACGTCCCGCTGTGCATCGCGTTGGGA
>JAKMGR010000674.1 GCA_022424805.1 Verrucomicrobiales bacterium | reverse complement strand
CTCTTCGATTCCAAATTCGACCTCCCAGTCAGCGGTTTGGTGCTTCGCTCCCCATCCCAGTTCGAGATAAAGCTTGGTCCGAATCGTGTCGGATTCGGATTCGGATTCATCGGGAGAAATGTCAGTTGGCGAAACGCGCTTCCAGAGTTTGCCGTCTCGGATCAAATCGAGCGAATCAATGGCACCTCCGGCTCGGACATGGATATCGAGTGTGCGACTTTCGGTGGGTGGTATCACGGACCCGATCGGGGCTCCGTTTACCGCAAGTTCCAGTTCGATACGATCTCCTGTCAAAGCGACCAGGCGACGTGCGTAGAGGGCTTCCCAGATGTCTTCTCGAGTGCAGCTCTCCGCCCAGAGCAGGGTTCTCCCGTGTCCGTAACTGCCGGGATGTCCGCTGTGGTGGTCAGTTCCTCCGGAAAAACCAAAGATGTGCCCGCTTTCCAAGCCGCATGCGATTGTGCTTTCCCAGTTCGATGGCCCCATCGAATGTAAAAAGGGGCGGGTGTTCTCGTTTGTTTCAGAACATCCATGCATGGAGAGCATTTCGACGAAGGGAGCGAATCGAGGATCGAAAGTATCCCAGTCAATACCGCGAGTTCCTTTGCGATATCCGACGTGGTGAGGTTGCGCGAGGCTGTCCTTCCCCTCGTCACGAAGCTGCTGCAATTGGTCGTGCAGGTCCGGAATGTCTTTCGGGTAGAGAATCTCTCCCGCGAGATCCTTGTAGAGCATATTGCGATCACCCGATTCACAGGAGTGAACTTCGAACCCGGGGAAAATTACGAACTCACCTTCGCGATCCCGTTTCCGAAGGGTTTCCATCATCTGATTCCAGACATCCCGGAGACGGGCGAAGCCTTTTTCGTGAAAATCAATGATGTACTGGATTCGCTCGTTCGGATCCGGCATGTCGGGCCAGTGGGCATGGCCCGTGATTGAGACAAAGTCGAGCTGCTCCTCTGCATTGGAAATCGCGTCCTCGAGCGAACCATGTCCATAGGAAATTCCACAATGGTTGTGCATGTCGCCGTAGAGTGGCCGGAGGTCTTGGAAAGGATCGTCTGCCATGTGTGTCGGCAAACGGAATACCATCGCTGCCTAAGTTGCGCAATATTATTATGCAATTATTTTACAATTTGATTCTGTACACTGTTAATGTCATGCTCTCGGGGAGAAGATGAAAAGCCCGACGATGACAGATGTGGCCGAGCGTGCCGGAGTGTCCCATGCTACCGTGTCGCGAATCGTGAATGGACGCCCTGGGGTCAGCGCGACGGCAGAGGCCATGGTGCGAGCAGCTATGGCCGAGTTGCAGTATCTGGCACCTCCATCCAGCCAGCGCCCGGGGAGAAATGCCAGGACGAAACGCCTGCGACGCTACGTTGCTTTTCTTACCTTTGACAGGTCGTTCGCTGAGCACAGTTCTTTTGTTGCTTCGGTCTATGAAGGGGCGCGTCGAGCTGCGATGGAAAAGGACTTTGTTGTATCGTTGCTTTCCCTAGACGGCTACGACTCCGTTCCGGATTGGATTCACCCTCGCAATCTCGATGGCTTGCTTCTCCACGGTTTGCGTTCCCGAGGTCACCTCACCCGCACGGCGGAGGAAATTCCTTCGCTGTGGCTGACGACACATGGTGACGGGAGTGAAGATTCCGTCCTTCCGGGCAACGAGCAGGTGGGAGCAATCGCGGCCCGGTATCTTTCAGAAAAAAGGCATCAGCGCGTCGCCGCGGTTGGGATCGAGCCAGATAATCCGTCTTACCGGGTGCGTATGGAGTCCTTTGTGTCCACTGCGCGCGGTCTTGGGATGAAGGTACGGTCGGTCGCACCGACGAAGAGGGAATTGGAACGGGCAGCCGGTCCTGAGAAAATGGAGGCAGCGATCGGAAAGATCCTGTCTCTCCCACGAAAAGAACGTCCGACAGCCTTGTTTCTCCCTTCCGACTACATGACGGCGCAGGCGCATTTTGCCTGCCGGAAGCTGGGAGCAACGCCGGAGAAAGATTTTACGTTCGTTTCCTGCGACAACGAGGCGGCCTACCTGGAAGGGCTTTTTCCGAGGCCTGTCACCATTGATCTCGGAACGGAGGCGCGTGGGCGGCTCGCGTTTCAGATGCTGCTATCGCGGATCGAAGACCCCACGCGGGATCGGCGGGCGACCTTGTTGCTCGATCCGGTTTTGGTGGAGCGGTGAGGAAAAGTTGCCAACTCATGGAAGAATTTCGCTGCGGTGCATAGTCAATTTCCTGTAGGCTTCACCCATGCGAATTTTTACCATTCTCTTCCTGCTCTGTCAGCCACTCTTCGCCGAAGAACCTCTTTCTAAGATTCTGTTTGGCTCGTGTATCAAGCAGGAGAAGCCCATCCCGATTCTTGAAACAATCCTCTCGCACGATCCAGAAGTGTTTCTTTTCCTAGGCGACAATGTCTACGCAGATACGGATGACATCACCGAGATGCGCGAGAAATATGCAAAGCTTGGTGGTGTTCCTAAATTCCAGAAGCTGCGTGAGGTCAGCGAGGTGATGGCGGTATGGGACGATCATGATTACGGAAGAAACGATGCCGGCGCCGAATACCCAAAGCGTGCCGAAGCGCAGGAGGTCTTTCTGGATTTCTGGAGAGAAGGGGGCGATCCGAGTGATCTTCATGAGGGCGTCTACGACTCGCGCATTCTTGGACCCGTCGGAAAACGGGTTCAGATCATTCTTCTCGACGCGCGATATTTTCGAGGACCATTAAAAACCGGTGAGCGTCGGGTTGGTGGGAAATACTACCCAACAGAAGACACTTCCATACCCATGCTCGGTGAGGAACAGTGGCAATGGCTGGAGAAGGAGCTGAAGAAGCCAGCCGAGATCAGGCTCATCGGATCAGGAATCCAGATCGTACCGGAACCATCAGGACAGGAGACATGGTCGAATCTGCCACACGAGCGGCAGCGTCTTTTCGACCTGGTCGCAAAGACGAAAGCGGAAGGGGTTATCTTTCTCAGTGGCGACCGCCACTGGTCGGAGTTTTCCAAAGTGACGGAGAATGCGCCCTATCCACTCTACGATTTTACTTCGAGCAGCCTGAATCAAATTCATCCACGCGGCACGCCAACCGATAATCGCTTTCGCGTTTCGGAAAGCACCTATCACAAAGAGAATTTTGGGGAGATCGAGATCGATTGGAGTGGAGAAGAAACTTCGCTCACTGTTTCGATCCGTGATCTGGAGGGTATGGTGAAATTCGCAGAGCGCGTTCCGCTGGCTGAGCTGAAAGTTTCGAGCGAGGAGTAACCCGTTTTCGGCTGACTACGCAATCCAATCCGTAATCACCTTGCCACCGACATCGGTCAGTCGAAAATCACGTCCCTGGAAGCGATAGTTGAGCTTGAGATGATCAAGCCCGAATTGATGAAGCATCGTCGCGTGGAGGTCGTTCGCATGCACGGGATTCTCGGCGATGTTCCACCCGATTTCATCAGACTGCCCGTAGGTCAGTCCGCCCTTCAAGCCGCCTCCGGCCATCAACATGGAGTAGGCAAAGGGGTGGTGGTCGCGACCGGTTACCCCTCCGCGTCCGCGTCGGTTTTCGCCGAGTGGGGTGCGTCCGAATTCGGAACCCCAGACGACCATGGTGGAGTCAAGCATGCCCCGCTGTTTGAGATCTTTGATCAATCCGGCGATTGGCTGATCGACTGCCGTTGCGTTGTATTGCAGCTCTTTGTCGAGGTTGGAATGCTGATCCCAGCTTGCGTGAACAATGTTGATGAATCGAACACCGCGCTCGACCATGCGACGGGCGAGGAGGCAGTTGCGGGCAAAGGTATCGTAGGTTTGCAGGCCTGGGAGAGAGCCGCGGAAACTTCCTTCCGGCTCCTTTCTGCCGACTCCGTATAGATCCAGAATATGTTGGGGCTCGTCTGACAGGTCTACCAAATCCGGTGCAGCAGTCTGCATGCGGTTGGCGAGTTCGTAGTTGGCAATGCGACTTGCGATTTCCGGATCGTGAATCTCCTGATACTTGCGATCATTGAGATCCTTCAGTGCGTCGAGGCCGGCCCGCTGCAATTCGGGAGAAAGGCCTTTTGGGTTTTCCAAATTCAAAATTGGCTCCCCCTGGTTGCGGAACGAAACACCGGAGTATTTCGAAGGGAGAAAGCCCGATTGCCAGAGAGTGGAACCTCCCGACGATCCGCGACCTGCGGTAAGGACAACATACCCGGGAAGGTTTCGGGAAGGAGAGCCGAGCCCATAGTTGAGCCAGGAACCCATCGTCGGCATTCCGAAACGGGAAACACCGCACTGCATCACCAATTGCCCAGGGTGGTGGTTGAATTCTTCGCTGTGCATCGAGCGAATCTGGATCAGGTCATCAGCAACCGTCCCGATGTGAGGCAGTAGGTCGGAAAACTCCATTCCGCTTTCTCCGTGTTTTTTCCATGTCCGCGGGGAACCCATCACCGTAGCTGAATCCGGTTGTATGAAGGCGAACCGCGCCTTATCGGTGAGTTCCTTTGGCAGCTTCTGGCCGTCCAGTTCGTTGAGCTTTGGCTTGGGATCAAAGAGATCGAGCTGGGAGGGCGCTCCCGCCATGAAGATAAAGATGCAGGCTTTGGCCTTGGCTTCGTCGTGTGTATGGAGGTTGCGAAACGTTAAGGGATTGTTTGCCGTTTTCGCATTG
>JAKMGR010000661.1 GCA_022424805.1 Verrucomicrobiales bacterium | reverse complement strand
TTCACGAGGTCCGTTTGCAAGACCCGCATTCAAAATGTCCGTAAGTCGTAGCATGACGAGACGAACCTTGTCGCTCCCATTACCTGCTGCTTCTGCCGGTGCATCGGCATCGGCATCGGCATCTACTGCCTCAGCATCATCCCCATCAGCGGCGGGGGCAGCAACAGGTGCGCCTCCTCCACCGGAAGCAGCACGCCATGCTTCAAGAGCAGCGTTGAGACGTTCTTCGTCTGAGAGGGCAGGGTTAAATTCCGTTAAGAAATTTGCTGCCACATTATCGCCGGTCTGGTTTTGCGAGAGAGGCCAATCGTGCACAATCGTTTTGATTCCCTGGCGTGTCGCAGTGGTCCAGATCGGCTCTGCAAGAAGCAGGGAGGGATCCGTCGGGTTATCAATCACTTCGCCGGGGCCAGTGCGAATCTTGTCAGCAACGATACCGTGTTCGCCGGGAAGTCTTCCCGTCGCCATCGTGGTATGAGCAGGAAAGGTCAGGGTGGGAAAGCTCGGGCGCATTTTGTTGGTCGAGGCACCATCACTTGTGAGCTGATCGAAAAACGGAGTTTCAGATTTTTCGATGTAGTCGCCGCGAAAGCCTGGGATGCTGATCCAGACAACCACGGGAGGACCATCGCCGGAATTCATATCAACAGGCTCAGGTTCGTCTGTGGTAGTAGTGGGCGACATATCCACCATGTCGCGCTGGCGTTCCAACTGTCGGCGCCTTTCTTCGAGAATCCCGATTGTGGACCTGTCGCCGTCCATCTCGGTTCGATTGAAATTGATCCCTTCGCTTCCACTCCAGAGAAACAGGACTGTGAATGCAAAAAGCAGGACTGCGAAAAAAGTGAGCAGTGAGCTGGCGAGTGACCGGAACATAGTAGATTCGTATTCGAATTTATCCACTCGCGCAAGTGGCTGGAAACGGAAATCGCACGGGATTAGTCGTCCTGCAGATCGGCCTCAATATCGCCGATATACTGCTCAACAGAGGAGCGGGTCGTCTCAGCAACATTTCCGTAGACTTTCGCGAACGGGGGAACAAACCACGGATAGCCTCCAATAACGTCGTGGAGGACGCGAATTTGACCGTCACAATGGTCCCCGGCTCCTATTCCTATTGTCGGGATGGATAGCTTCTTCGTAATTTTGGTGGCGACATCGGCAACCATGCTTTCGAGGACGATGGCGAAGGCTCCTGTTTCTTCGAGTGCCATTGCTGCTGCAATGAGAGTCTCCGCTTCTCCATCCTTCTTTCCTTTTTTCTTGTAGCCGCCCTCTTCACGCACGCGCTGTGGCAACATTCCAAGATGCGCACAGCAGGCAATGCCGGCTTCAACGAGAGCTTCGATCTTTTCCAGTTGGCGAAAGCCGCCTTCTAATTTCACTGCGTCAGCACCGGCCTCCATGAGTCGAGTTGCGCTAACCACAGTCTCTTCCGCATTACAGTAAGTGTTGATTGGCAAATCAGATACAAGCACGGCGGTCTTCACTCCGCGACGGACGATCTCGGTGTGGTAGATCATCTGATCGAGCGTGACCTCGGTTGTGTCCTCCATTCCAGCGACCATCATTCCAAGGGAGTCTCCAACAAGAATCATCTGGACTCCCGCCTCGTCACAAAGCCGAGCTGCCGGGTAGTCATAGGCAGTGATCGAAGAAATAGGACGCTTCAATCGCGAACGCAGTGAATCCGGAGTGGGGTAGGCCATAGGAAAGAGCCTCAGTGTAGCAGCAGCCTGAGGGAGGAAAACCGAAAATTAGCAATTGCCGATCAGGGGATTTCACGTCATCCCACTGACGGAGAAGGCCTTTAAACTTGGAAAAAAGCAAGTAAACGAATAGAAAACCCTTGTATAATTTCAGTTTTTATAGTAATTGTTAATATTTACAGTAATTTTTCGACATTTCCTTCCGCCGGATCTACTTAAGATTTGTCATTTGGGTCTGAGAAACCCGACAGGAAAGAAGGCAACCCGTTTCACTAGAAAACACAGACAACAGATGGCTTTTTTGGGACCTTATCCAGCCTTTTTACGAGGGCTACGCTTTATCGCACAAGAACTATTTCAGCAGCGGTATGATGAGGGGAAACGCTCGCGCGTCAGGCCCAATCGCCGTCATCGTCGCCGCGTCATTGCAAGTTTCCCAGGACGCCATGTAGCTCCCGCGCAACCAATCTACCCGGAGCAGCACGGAGGCAGCAAGCAAGTCTCCGGCTAGTGAATGTAATTTCCCTGTCCAACTTCCAGGACATTTGGTGAAGAGATGGATTGAGGGTGGAGTCGTCAGGCCCCGCCTTCAAAGTGCACGGCCAGCGCCTTTTATCTTTCCCGTGCCTCGAAGCAACAGAGTGATTTCTCCCTTGGCTTTTTTCCCACCAAACTCTGCGAAAAGATCTCCAGCCGTGCCGCGATGGAAAGTTTCAAACTTCTTTGTCAGTTCACGAGCTATGCAGACTTCCCGATCAGGATCGAGTTCTGCAACGACGCCGAGTGTTTTTCCAAGGCGGTGAGGGGACTCAAAGAAAATGGATGTCTCGACTCTCGCTAACGCCGTTTCGATTTCGCGTTTCCGCTTTCCCGATTTTACAGGAAGGAATCCTCCAAAGTAAAATGCATCCGTGGGCAGTCCTGATCCGGCGAGCGCAGTGATGACGGCCGACGGTCCAGGAATTACTTCGACGGGGACATCTGCCTCAACAGAGGCATTTACGAGGCGGAAACCCGGATCCGAAATAGTCGGCATTCCTGCGTCTGACAAGAACACAATGCGCTCGCCATTTGCTGCTCGGGCAACAAGACTGCCGGCTCGCTCTTTCTCGTTGTGATCGTGAAGCGCTATGAGTTCCTTGCCCGATATTTCGAGATGCGAAAGCAAACGTGAAGAATGACGGGTATCCTCACAGGAAATCACATCCGCATCACGGAGGCACTTGACAGCTCGAAAAGAAATATCACCCAGATTTCCGATCGGGGTTCCGATCAACTGGATAGGTTTGGTAGACATGCTCAAATCCGATAGCAGTGAGCCGGGAATTACCAACCATTGGAAAGCTGGTAGACAAGTTTCGTAGCGATATCCTGCGCTGCGAGGGAAAGGGCGTTTCGCTCACCGACCTGATAGCTGGGATCCACAAATTGAATCGTCTCGCCAATGACGCGGCCCTCGCGTGCCTTGATTACGTCTTCACCCTCAATCTGTTTGGATTTCCCGTAAGAATCACCTTCGACCGCGGTTGATTCAATGCGACGACCGGTATTGGGATCCTCGAAGTGGAAGTCGATATAGAGAAAGAGCTTCAACTCCTGAGACTCGAGCGTGTCATTTCGAGCCGAGCGAAGCTGACGCTTTTTGACCTCACGAATATTCCCGACCAATACCGCATCACAGTTGGAGCGTTTGGTTACTGTATAGGTGCCGTCGACCTGAATCTCTTTCAATACAGCGTTCGTGACGAGGCTGGAGAGCCGCGGTTCCAGCGTGTGATTCTTGAAAATCGGCACGTGGATATTGTTGATACCCGCATAGGAAGATGGCTTCACATCTCCGAGTTCATATTGACAACCAGAGGTGAAAAGCCCAATCAGTAGGGGAAGTGCGAGAGCTGAGAACAATCGAATCATCAAAAGCAACTTGGAGAGGAACCTGCGAAAGCGGGCCTCCTCTCTTTGCAAATTTAGGCGGAAAATTCGGAAAAACAAGCGGGAAGGTCAGGGGAGGTC
>JAKMGR010000659.1 GCA_022424805.1 Verrucomicrobiales bacterium | reverse complement strand
TTTACCGCGACAACCTCGCGGCCTTCTTCGTGCAAGCTCGCCACCAAAGCCGCTCCCACATACCCATGTCCAATCACCAGAATCATTTTTACCTTCTACGCTACCTTACTTCTGCACTTTAATGATACGTCCTCCGCCACAAGCCCACTCCTGAAATTCGCTTGTTTGCTCCGTCGGACGATTTGGATACCCCGCTGCCCATGGGGAAAATGCGGGAAGACGCCACAATTCTCCGCCTTCGGCAAAACGCTCCCGAGTCAGTGCAGGGAGACCCAAAGAAGTTCCCGCACCATCAGCAAAGCGAACCGATGGATGAAAATGCCCCGTCACTTCGATCCACTTTTCGGTATCCCGAGGGCACTGATCGAGATGACCATGATGAAAGAAAAACTGTCCCGACTGGTATGAAGGGAGAAAGTCGAAAGCCCGACGCACTTCGCCACGGTCGTGGTTTCCCTCGATGAGAATCAGTTCCGGCACGAGTTCATGCAGGGTGCCCAACCAAGCGATCGCCTCACGGGGAGCCGCGGCACTATCGACGACATCGCCCACGAGAATGAGCCGATCCGGATTCCAGGTTTCCACCATTTCGTGCAAGCGTTGCACGATTGTCTCCATCCCCCAGAGCGGCCAGAGTCCACCGGCAGCACGTCGACTGACTTCGTAGCCGAAATGCAAATCCGACGCGACAAGCCAGCCAGCCTCTCGATGAAAAATCCCGAGACGCGAGTCGAGAACCACATTCTCCGAGACCTCCTCGAATGCAAAAGCATTTTCAGGATCCCTCGGCTCGCGGGTAACTTCGGTTGATTTTTCGACGGGGTCGATCATTCTAGCGGACTCGAATTTATCCCAAGCCAGCACTATGTCAGAGGAAAATCCAGCCGCAAACAATGAAGACCTTGGCGAACTCCTGAAAGTTCGCCGCGAGAAGCTCAATTCTCTCCGCGAGATGGGCATTGATCCGTTCGGTAAGAAGTTCGAAATCACCGACTCTCCTGCCGCTCTCCGCGAAAATTTCGAAGAGGAAAAGCAAGTCCGCATCGCCGGACGAATCACCGCTCTGCGCGACATGGGAAAAAGCAATTTTCTCGACATCTCCGACATCAACGGTCGCATCCAGATTTTCGTAAACCAGAAGCAGATTGGCGAAGAGAATTGGACTGCCTACGAGCAACTCGATATCGGCGACTGGATCGGCGTTGAAGGCGAAACGTTCACGACCAAAGTCGGAGAACCTTCTGTCAAAGCGAATGTGGTAACGGTTCTCTCCAAGTCCCTGCGCCCGATGCCGGACAAGTTTCACGGCGTGGTTGATCCGCAGATCAAATACCGCCAGCGCTACCTCGATCTCATTGCGAACGAGCGTTCCCGCGTGGTCTTTCTCCAACGCTGCCGCATGGTTGCCGAAATCCGGCGCTATCTCGGCGACATGGGCTTTCTTGAGGTAGAAACACCCATGCTCCAGGATGTCCCCGGAGGTGCTGCCGCTCAGCCATTTGAAACGCGCCACAATGCCCTCGGCATGGACATGTCTCTCCGCATCGCGCCGGAGTTGTATTTGAAGCGTCTCCTCGTCGGTGGATTCGACAAGGTTTTTGAACTCAATCGCAGCTTTCGAAACGAAGGTATCAGTCGGCGCCACAACCCAGAATTCACGATGCTGGAAGCCTATTGGGCCTACGCCGATTTCGAGCAGATGGCTGACATGGTCGAGGATCTCGTCTGCACCCTTGCTGAGAAATTCTGCGGTGGTCTCAAAATTGAACACAAAAACGCCGAAGACGAAGTCACCAAAACGATCGACCTCTCGCGCCCCTGGCGACGCGCTCCTTACAAAGATCTCGTCGCTGAAGCGGCCGGAGCCGACTGGTGGAATCTGAACGAAGCGAGCCGCCGCGCGCGCTGCGAAGAACTCGGAGTTGAGATTTCCAGCGAAATGGAAGACTACGAAATTTCCCAGCAGGTGTTTGAAAAGCTCGTGGAGGAAAAGTCAATCGACCCCATCTTCGTGACTCATGTTTCCAAGGAGCTCGTGCCTCTTGCGAAGCAAAACACAAGCGATGACTCCATCGTCGACGTCTACGAACTCATCATCAACGGCGCCGAGATTTCACCCGGATACTCTGAGCTGAATGATCCCGATGTTCAGCGTGAGCGGCTCGAAGATCAGGCTGGTGAAGAGATCCAGAAAATCGACGAGGACTTTCTCCTCGCATTGGAATACGGCATGCCACCAGCTGGCGGCATCGGCATTGGAATTGATCGGCTCATGATGATGCTCACCGGCGCCGAGTCGATCCGCGACGTGGTGCTCTTTCCCCAGCTAAAGCGGCGGGAGGGGTGAGCAATACGGGAACAGAGCAACTCAACCCTGTTTGCCCATCCGCCAAACCTGTTAGCTGCTCGACTCAACAGGGTATGCTGTGGCATCATGGTTCTACCATGCGCATCTTCGGCAAAATGGTTTCGGTCAACTCCATGCCGACTCTCAAAACGGAACTCGGCCTCGATGCCATGAACTTTACTCCCCTCTCTTCGGATTTATCGAATGAGGCCATAACGGAGCCCGAAAAGGTATTTGATTACTTGATGGAGAATCCTGTTGCCAGTATCCAGATCGACGGGCACAAGGATGCCATCAAGCACTACGATCAGGCCCTGTCAGAAGCCTGAGCAAAGTCTGCTCCAACTTATCTTGCTTCGAAGGGTATTGACGCAAGCCGCATTGAAACGGCTGAATACGCGAACAGTCGCCCCTTCGTTAAAGGGAATACGAGAGCGGCCAAAGAAGCGAATCGTCGTGTCGAAATTCGCGTGCTCTACGGCG
>JAKMGR010000440.1 GCA_022424805.1 Verrucomicrobiales bacterium | reverse complement strand
TCGAAGCTGGATGTGCCCGGAGAAAAGAGGACGATGCCACCATTTTCCGCGACTTCAGCCGCCTTCGCGACGGCAGTGGAAAGTGAATCGGCAATCTCACAGGGGAGCTCATCCCCCCAGACTGCCGTGATTTTTTCTGCTGTTTCGCCTAAGCAGATGACGTGCTTCGCGGATGCAGAAGCAAGCTCAGTGATTTCTGCGTAATCGAGCCCTTTTTCCTTCCCGCCACAGACGAGAATGACAGTCTTCTCCTGGCCACGAAGCGCACTTTCAAGCGAATGCAGATTCGTCGACTTCGAGTCGTTCACCCAGGTGATGCCATCATCTGTTGGGATGGGCTCGCAGCGGTGCGCGGGTGCTTCAAAAGTTTTGATTACCTCCGAAACCGCGTCGCGATCCAGCCCAATCCGGTCAGCAACAGCGAGTGCCATCATCACATTTTCAGCATTGTGGAGACCGTGAAGACGGCAAGAAGAAAAGTCGTAGGCACTGGCCGACTGCGAAGAATGAATTTCTCCTTTTTCGTAAAAATAGCACCCGCCCAATTGAAACGCGGAAAAGGTAACCGCGTGAGGAAGGTCTATACCGTCCTCATTTTTCAAAATTGCAAAACTCTCGTCGTCGTAGTTTTGGAAAATCCGCATTTTGGCGGAGTGATAGTCTTCGACGCTTGCGTAGCGATCCATGTGATCCGGCGCGAAGTTTGTCCAGATTGCGATCTTGGGACGAAAACTGCGAATCGTTTCCAACTGAAAGGAGCTGGCTTCGATCACAATCCAGTCGTATTTCTCGCCCGAATGAATTGCCTCGCTGTAAGCATATCCGATGTTACCTGCAGCAACGGCTTTCAATCCACAGCCCTCGAGCATGTGGGCGATGAGTCCGGTCGTTGTTGTTTTCCCATTTGTCCCGGTAATCGCGATGACGGGAATCTCACTGAGACGCCAAGCTAACTCGATTTCTCCGATCAGTTCGCTGGACGCTTCCTGGAAAGCTTTTCCGATCGGCCAGTTCTCGTCGATGCCTGGACTGATGACAGCGAGATCAAATTTCTTCGCAGGGGACAATGCCTCTTCTCCCGTCGTCAAGATTACACCCATCTCGGCGAACTTCTCGACTGAAGGTGCAAGCTTCCCAGGATCGCCGCTGTCGAACGCGGCGACCGACGCACCACAACCAAGCGCGAGGGCAGCGGCAGCAAGCCCACTTCCCCCGGCACCGAGAACAGCTACGTCTTTTCCTTTGAGATCCATTTAACTAGCGAAGCTTGAGGGTCATCAGGCCGACCATTGCGGCAATGATAGAGATGATCCAAAAGCGATTGATCACCTTACTTTCTTCCCACCCGAGGAGTTCGAAGTGGTGGTGAATCGGTGACATCTTAAAAATTCGTTTTCCGGTCATTTTGAAACTCGCGACCTGGAGGATGACGGACATGGCCTCCATCACGAAAACAAAGCCAATGATGACGAGAAGAATTTCCTGTTTACAACAGATCGCAATCATTCCAAGCATCCCGCCGATCGCGAGGGAGCCGGTATCACCCATGAATACTTTTGCCGGGTGACAGTTGAACCAGAGAAAACCAAGTCCTGCCCCGCCAAGAGCCGCGCAGAAAACAGCGACCTCACCCGAGTAAGGACTGAAGGGAATCCGTAAGTAATCCGCTGCGATGGCGTGACCACCGAGGTAAGCAAATATCGCGTACGCGCCTGCTGTTGTGACCGTACACCCGGCAGCAAGCCCATCGAGACCGTCCGTAAGATTCACCGCATTCGAGCAGCCAACAATCACGAGGGGAAGGATAACAAAAGTGAACAGGCCCATGTCTTTGACAATGGGAAACCAGATCGAAGGAAAATAGAGCTGACGAATGTACTCGCTCGTGGAGGGATTAAAGTAGAGATAGCCAACCGCGATGAAAGAAATGGTGAACTGAACGATGAGTTTCACCTTCCCGCGAACACCGACCGAATTCTTCCTCGTAACCTTGAGGTAGTCATCGACAAATCCGAGCACTCCCGTCGTCAGTGTGACAAAGATCAAGGCCTGGACGAAGGGGTTCGACATCAGCGACCAGAGAACAACAGACACCAACACAGCTCCCACGATAAGAATCCCGCCCATGGTTGGCGTACCTGTCTTTCCACCGTGCAATTCAGCGAGGCGGTGGACCTCTTCCTTTGTTCGGATCGGCTGCCCGAGCTTGAGCGACGTCAGTTTGAGAATGACGCGACTGCCTAGGAGAATGCAAAGGAGAAACGCAGTCAATGCAGCGCCCGCAGCACGGAAGGTCTGGTATTGAAAGACATTCAGAAACTCCAACCACGGGGAGTTGTCCTTGAGTTCATGAAGAAAATACAGCATTGCAAAAATCAGTTGAGCGCTTCGATCACCTTCTCCATTGCGGCAGCCCGGCTACCTTTTACGAGAACGAGATCGTCAGTTGTCAGAAAGTCGCGGAGAAATTCAGCGGCCTCTGCATGAGTGGAAAAATGTTGGCTCGTGCTCAGCTCGGACGCACCCTTGTTGATGAGCTCCGCCCGTTCCGATACCGTGACGAGAGCGTCGAAGCCCATTTCGCAGACTCGCTCACCAAGAGCGAGATGCTCACGCTCGGCGTGATCGCCCAGTTCGCCCATGAAACCGAGCACGGCAACGCGGCGGCCTTTTACCTCCGTATCACGAAGCGTCTCAAGCGCGGCCTTCATTGAATCGGGATTGGCGTTGTAGCTGTCATCGAGAAAAGAAA
>JAKMGR010000553.1 GCA_022424805.1 Verrucomicrobiales bacterium | reverse complement strand
CTCACGGAGGCTGCGGAGAATGCTGAGGCCGTCGCGCCCCGGCAACATAATGTCGAGCAGCATCGCGTCGAAAGATTCGCTCGTCGCCAGCTCGAATCCTTCCTCGCCCGTTCGACACAACTCAACGACAAAGCCCGCCTCTTCGAGTCCAGATCGGATAAATCCGGCGATCTGGGATTGGTCTTCGACGACGAGGATACGCATCAGATCAACTTGGACGATTCCGCTTTTCTTTTCCACCCTTGTTTTTTCCGCGGTCCTCCCGGCCTCGTTTCTTCGGGGCGTCGGGATCGAAATTTGGATTCGAAGCGGACGGTCGAGGTGCGCCGGCTTCGTGCCACGCTTGTAATTCACCGGCTAAGCTATTTGCTAAATCAGGATGTGTCTCGGCCAGGTTTCGAGTCTCATGCGGATCTTTTGCCAAATTGTAGAGTTCAATCTCTTGAGACTCGAAAAATTCCAACACCTTGTAGTCTCTCTTCCGCATCGCGCTGCTAGGTCCACCACCTTCGATATAGCTCGGAAAATGCCAGAATACGCGGTCTCGGGTCAGCTTCTGTGATTTGCCGGTGAGAATGGAAGCAAAACTTTCACCATCGAGCTGATGTTTGCTTGGAGCATCGAGCCCAGCCAATTCCAGCATCGTTGGATAAATGTCCATCGAGAGCATCGGCTCAGCGGTTTCACCGCTCACAATCCCAGGGCCCCAGATCGCTGTAGGAACTCGCAACCCACCCTCGTAAACGGCTCCCTTTTCATTGCGGAGCGGAGCCCTTGCGCGGAGTCGATCTCACCGACTCGAATAAGCCGGTCCGCGGTCGACCTGTTTTCAGAGGAGACAAGTAAAACTGCGACTACAATGAAAGCCAAGCTGACGGCAAGCAGCCTTGTTCAACCAAATCCCTTTCCGCTGTGCGGAGAGGGATTTCGCTATGATTACTCAGAAGATCTCGTCGGCATCGCCGCATTCATGTCCGCCAGCCAGGAAGTGAGTTGCCCTTCGAGGCGCTCCGCGACTTTTGTTTTGCTCGTCGCGAGGTTGTTTCTTTCCCCGATATCTGAAGCGAGGTCGTAGAGTTCTCTTTCCCCCGTTCCGTATCGCTGGATGAACTTGAAGTTTCCCTCGCGAACCACCCCACCGAGACGGTTCCTTTTGTGAAAGGCGTAGTTGGGGTAGTGAAAGTAGAGAGCCTTTCGATCCCAATCACCGGATTGCTCAAGAAGAGGAAGAATGCTCTCTCCGTCGACAGGTTGATCGGACGCAGGATCAAGCCCAACCACTTCCAGAAAAGTGGGAAAGCAATCCGTGCTGATGACGGGTGTACGACAGGTGCTGTTTGCCTCGACCTTCCCGGGCCAACGAACGATCCAGGGAATGCGAATCCCGCCCTCGTAGAGCATTCCCTTGAACCCACGGAGGGGTCGATTGTCTCCGTTGTAACCACCGTTGTCCGATTTGAAAAGAACGAGGGTGTTTTCCCGGAGGCCAGCTTTGTCGAGAGCCTTAAGAAAGCGGCCGATCTCGGTATCCATTCCTTCGATCATGGCCGCGTAAACCGGATCTTTGATCCCCGGCCCCTTGCGCTTTTCATATTTGGAAATGAGATCCTTCTTGGCTTCGATCGGATAGTGTACGGAGTAGGGCCACCAGTTGAGATAAAAGCGTTTTTCCTGATTCTGTTCGATGAACTTGATCGCTTCGTCGGCAAGTCGCTCGGGAAGGTATTCGCCCTCTTCCTGTTCCGGGAGAGTCGGGATTTTATACGGAGCAAAATAGGTAGGAGGACCCCCACGATAACAGCCCCCGATATTCAGATCAAAACCCTGCTTATCTGGGCGAAGATCTGATTCGAGCGGCCCACTCTCACTGTTACGAGCAACGTAGGAAAGATGCCACTTTCCGATGTGGGCCGTGGCATACCCGGCCTCGGAAAGTCGTTCTGCTATGGTGCGGTAGCCAAGAGCTAGGTTGCGAACAGAAGAAGCTTCAGCGAGATCAGATCCTTCGAGCGTGAATCCATCCTTGTGGCCGGGAGCATGATTGGTCAGACGAAGTCTCGCGGGTGACTGGCCGGTCATCATCGCCGCTCGTGTCGGCGAGCAGACGGCTGCTGCCGCATAGGCATTGGTAAAACGCATTCCATCCTCAGCGAGCTGATCCAGCGCAGGAGTATCGAGGCGGTCGTTGCCGTAGCAATGGAGATCCATCCACCCCAAGTCGTCGGCCATGATCACGACAATGTTCGGCCCGTTTTTCGACGCGTCTTTACCCCGGCTCTGGGAATGGAGATCGGAAGCAGTCCCGAGA
>JAKMGR010000507.1 GCA_022424805.1 Verrucomicrobiales bacterium | reverse complement strand
ACACTGATGTGGGCAAAACCTGGGTCGCGAAGCGATTGATTCAGAAACTCCGAGAGTCCGGAATCGATGCTGTCGGGATGAAGCCGATCGAATGCGGGACCTACGAGGATTCCGAAGCCCTGCTTGCAGCATCAGGCGACGCAGGGCTAACGCGAGAGCAGGTCAATCCGGTTCATCTCCCAGACCCACTTGCTCCGGCGGCGTTTTCGGAAGTGTCGAAAATTGACTTCGGAGATTTGAAACAGCGTTTTGATGATCTGGCCGAAGCCCACGATTTTGTTGTCGTGGAAGGAGCCGGAGGATGGCTCGTTCCTGTAGATGATACGCGCACGATGGCTGATCTTGCAGAGCGGTTTGAGCTGCCTGTCGTGATCGTCGCCGCCAACCGCCTTGGTGTGCTCAACCACGCGCTGCTGACGGTTCGGGCCATTCTAGACAGTGACCTGTCCTGTGCCGGAGTCTTTCTCAACTCGCTACCCGATACGTCTGATCTCTCCTGCGAGAGCAATGCAAAAGTGCTCGAAAAGAATCTGGTAGAAATCCCGATGATTGACCAAGATCTGGACCCTCTCGTTGAGCTATGCCGTAGATTTTCATAGCAGAAGTAATCATTAACTGGCCCATCATCATTGTTGGTGTTTCCGCGCTGGTTGCCGTTGTGATTGGATCCGTTTGCGGATTGCTCCTAGGTAAATGACGAAAGCCGAGTGACCCAGCGAAAGTTGAAATCGAAAGCGACGAGGAAACTGAAGACCCTACTGCGCCGATCGCTCTGGTCATTGAGATGGCCGATCGCCGCATGATCGATATCGCGACCTCGCTGTGGGAAATTCTCTGGTCAAACAAATCGACTTCGTGGAATCCATGCTCAAGCACGCCGAGAAGAAAGGCGATTCCGAATTGGAAAAGCAGCTCGAGATTTTGCGGAACGGATTTCTCGATCTCCTCGACGATTGTGCGATACCGCCATTTACCTTCCCTGTCGGGACAGTAATCGATACCGAGGTTCGGAATCGCATTCAAGTCGTTGGAGGCGAAGTCAAAGGCGCACGCTCCGTCGTTCGCAGAAACCGTCCCGCGCGGCTACCTCTGCCTCCACGGAGACGACCAGACCATGATCGTCCGAAAGGCTGAGATCCTGATGACCTAGGTATCTCGTAGAACGAACTTCACTCAAACCTTCCGCAATCTCAGCCGGTGTATCGTTCGACCTTCGGCGAGCCATTGCTCTTCGAAGTCCGTTTTGGGATAGAAAAAGGAATCATCCTCCCAGGGCTCCTCCGAGAAAAAATCGCACTCGTTCTGCTTCTCGACGGCCTCCTCGTGATATTTGGGGGCGTCGGTTTTGAAGAGCAACTCTCCGTCGCCTTCAAGAAGGGAATGAAGCGCGCGGAGAAAATGCAGTTGGCACATCTGGCGACGACGGGCGTGCTTCTTCTTCGGCCAGGGATCCGGACAGAGAAAATGAATGCGACGAAAGCAATTTTTCGGAAGCAACCAGTTCACCGCGTAGTTGGAGTCGCCGCGGAGGATTCGAACATTTTCTAAATGGTCTCGTGCTGCCTTGCGATTGACTTTGCGAACGCGTCCGAGAAGGCGCTCGACGCCGAGAAAGTGAACATCGGAAAGCTCGTTGCCCATGCGAGCGAGGAACGATCCGTCTCCGCAGCCAAGGTCGAGCTCGATTGGCCCTTCTCCGGAGAATATTTCATCGCGCTCCAGCCGCCGGAACCAGTTTTCCGGGTACAGCTCGTGAGGCAGGGGGAACGGCTCCTCTTTGGGCATGACGTTTTTTCGCTTAACCGAGCAGGGCATTCCAGATGCCACTGGGACGCATGGCGTCGCCGGCTTTTTCGTCGCTGGGGCGGTAGTATCCGTCGATGTCGACAGGATTACCCTGAACGCCAATCAGCTCAGCGACGATGGCTTCTTCATTCTCAGCGAGCGATTTCGCGAGGGGTTCAAACTCGGCTTTGAGTTCGGCATCGTCGTTTTGCGCAGCGAGAGCTTCGGCCCAGAAGAGGCTGAGGTAGAAATGACTGCCGCGGTTGTCGTTGCCTCCAAGGCGACGAGTCGGAGACTTGTTTTCGGCGAGCAACTTGCAGGTCGCGTCATCGAGAGTGGCCCCGAGGATCCGGGCTTTTGGGTTATCGAAATTCTCTCCGAGATGATCAAGTGAAACGGCAAGGGCGAGGAATTCTCCGAGGGAATCCCAACGGAGGTAGTTCTCTGCCACGAACTGCTGGACGTGTTTGGGAGCCGATCCTCCGGCACCCGTTTCGAAAAGGCCGCCGCCATTCATCAGAGGAACAATAGAGAGCATCTTCGCGCTGGTTCCCACCTCGAGAATGGGAAAGAGGTCAGTGAGATAGTCGCGGAGCACGTTACCCGTAACCGAAATGGTATCTTCCCCCTTGCTGATTCGCTCGCACGACAGCTTCGTCGCCGTGACAGGATCGAGGATGCGAATGTCGAGTCCGTCGGTGTCGTGATCAGGCAGGTAGGCGTTCACCTTTTTAATTAGCTCGGCATCATGAGCGCGTGTTTCGTCGAGCCAGAAAACAGCAGGAGACCCTGTCGCGCGGGCTCGGGAAACGGCGAGTTTCACCCAGTCGCGGATTGGCGCGTCTTTGGTCTGGCAGGCGCGCCAGATGTCACCTTCGCTGACTTCATGAGAAATGAGAACGTGTCCGGTCGAGTCAACCACTTGCACGGTGCCATCGGTAGGGATTTCAAATGTCTTGTCGTGAGAGCCATACTCCTCGGCTTTTTGCGCCATGAGGCCTACATTAGGAACGGTTCCCATGGTTGCGGGATCGAATGCTCCGTGCTCTTTGCAGTGGTCGATGGTTGCTGAGTAAACTCCCGCGTAGCTGCTGTCAGGAATTACAGCGATGGCGTCCTGCTGTTCGCCGTCTTTGTTCCACATCTGACCAGAAGTTCGAATCATAGCGGGCATCGATGCATCAATGATGACATCACTCGGCACGTGCAGGTTGGTGATGCCAAGGTCGGAATTGACCATCGCAAGATCGGGGCCGGTTTCGATCGCAGCATTCAGGTCCGCCTCTATCTCGGCTTTCTTCGTATCGTCGAGTTCGTCAATCTTCGCAACGAGATCGCCGAGCCCGTTTTTGAAATCGACACTGAGTTCTTCGATGAGGTCGAAGTGCTTTTCGATGAGGTCCTTAAAGTAGACTTTCACCGCATGGCCGAAAATGATGGGGTCAGAGACCTTCATCATCGTCGCCTTCATGTGAATCGAAAATAGAACGCCTTCGCGTTTCGCGGCTTCGACCTGCTCGGCGAGAAAGGCAACGAGTGCGTCCTTGCGCATCACCGTTGCGTCGAGCACTTCGCCCGCGAGCAGGGGAACCGAATCACGCAAGATGTTGGTTTCGCCGTTTGTGCCAATCAATTCGATGCGAGCATCAGTAGCGTCCTCGACAGTGACAGATTTTTCGTTCGAACGAAAGTCATTCTCCGTCATGTGCGCCACTCGCGTTTTGGAATCGCTGGACCATGCACCCATCCGATGGGGATTGTTGCGGGCGTATTCTTTAACCGCCTTGGGGGCACGACGGTCGGAGTTTCCTTCACGTAGGACAGGGTTTACAGCGCTGCCTTTGACCTTGTCGTAGCGAGCCTTGATGTCTTTCTCTTCATCGTTGGCAGGCTCTTCCGGATAATCAGGGAGGGCATATCCTTTTTCCTGGAGCTCTGCGATTGCGGCTTTCAGCTGAGGGATTGATGCGCTGATATTGGGAAGCTTGATGATATTTGCTTCCGGAGTTTTCGCGAGCTCGCCCAGTTCAGAGAGGGCATCATCAACTCG
>JAKMGR010000472.1 GCA_022424805.1 Verrucomicrobiales bacterium | reverse complement strand
CAGAAACGTAGCGAAATGCCTCTGCGAGCCCAATCGCGCCGGATATGTAAGGCGTTCCCGCTTCGAAACGCTCAGGAACATCACGAAAGGTAGTGCCGGTCACGGAAACGCGCTCAATCATATCGCCGCCACTCTGGTAGGGGCGAAAGGCATTGAGTTGATCTCTGTCGCCCACAAGGACACCGATTCCATCGGGACCAAATACCTTGTGGCCGGAGAACATGTAGAAGTCGGCTCCGATCGCGCTCAGGTCGACCGGTCCGTGGGGGAGGGATTGAGCTCCATCGATGAGTGTTCCGACACCTCTTTCTTTGGCAAAAGCAACCATTTCCTTCACGGGGTTGATCGTTCCCAGCACGTTCGAAATGTGAGTGAAGGAGGCGAACTTTGTCTTTTCGTTGAAAAAACTCTTCCATTCGTCCAGATCGAGCGAGCCATCCTCCTGCAGTCCGGCGAAGTGCAGTTTCACGCCGCAGCGCTCTGAGAGAATCTGCCAGGGCACGAAATTCGCATGGTGTTCCATGATCGTCAGCACGATCTCGTCGCCTTCCTGCAGGGTTTCTTCGAGACCGTTTGCGACGAGGTTGATTGCCTCCGTCGTTCCGCGTACGAAAATCAATTCCTGCGTTTCCGGAGTATGCAGCGTCTCTTTGACGGACTGGCGCGCCGATTCGTAGGCTTCCGTCGCATTTCGGCTCAGGTAGTGGACGCCACGGTGGATGTTCGCGTTTTCCTCCTCGAGAAAATGGCTCATCGCATCAATGACGCAGCGCGGCTTCTGGGTGGTCGCTCCGTTGTCGAGATAGGCGAGCGGTTTTCCGTCGACCTCGCGAGCGAGAATCGGGAAGTCAGCGCGTAAAGATTCCTGATCGAATGATGGCATAGGATAACTGGCAAAACTCAGGTGGGATTCCTCGTCGCGCAAGGACTGGATTTGTCATGAAGTTACGTATTGAACGATTCATTCTACGCAAAGATTTTGACACTTCTGGCGCGACGCCGTATCAGAGACGTGGAATTGTCTAACCTGTTCATGTCGATCCCCATTGTTAGTATCAGCGGAAGAGCCGAAAAAGGCGCGAGCCGCCCGTTTTTTTGCGAAGGGGATGACAATCACTTTTACTTCGTGAAGCGGGATAATGTATCCGCTGACCAGCTCGTGACCGAGTATGTCATCAGCCGCCTCGCAGAGGAATGCGGTCTGCCTGTTGCGCCGGTTCGGCTTCTGGAGATCCCGGAAGAACTCGTCCGATACGCCATCGTCGATCACGTCGAAGAATTTCAGCCCGGGATTGCCTTTGGATCGCAACGCGTGCAATTCGCTGACGAAGTGCGAGCGTCCCACCTTCGCCAGATCGACGATGAGGTAAAGCTACGCTGCCTCTGTTTTGACTGGTGGACGCGCAATTCGGATCGACGCCTCGACCTGCTTGGTGGCGATCCTAATTTGCTTTGGGATCCAGTTTTGCAAAGCGTCGTTTTGCATGATCATGACAGCTGCCTCGATCCCGACTTTGATGAAGACGAGTTCAAACGCGAACATGCCTTTCGGGACGCGCGGCCTTTTCTGGAAAAGCCGTTTTTCAAAAAATGGCGGACTAAATTTGAGTCGTCGATCTACAATCTCGATACAATCTGGAAAGAGATGCCGGATGAATGGCTCATCGACAGCGCTGGCATCGGACGAACATCGCTGACGAGGGAAAAAATCGAAGCCGCCCTCATCAAACCCAATATCGGAATTGATGCCATTTTGCCCGGTTAACCTTCGTTCTTCATGAGTCTTGTCGTCAATTTTGCAGCCATCGGATTCCGCCCCTACCCGGAAATCGGAGAGTTTGTGAATATCGGGCTGATCGCGGTCGAGGCAAAGAGTCGCTATCTCTGCTACAAGCTTGTCAGTCCGCAACGAACGAAGCGTATCTCGGCCTGTTTTCCCGAGATCGATCTTTCCATTTTTAAGAATGGAATCCGCCGTATCGATAGCGAATTGTCCGCTCTTTCCATCGAGACAAACCTCTGGGCCGACGACGCGAAGCAGGCAGGAAAAAATCACCCCTCGCAGTCCGACCTTTTTGTTGAAGACGGCGACATCGACCTGTTCCGCAGTCTTGTCTCTGTTCAGAGTTCACCCTTTTTCTATGGAGCGCGCGGGACTCGTCTGACCGAAGATCTGGATGAGTGCCTTGAACAACTCTACCGTCGCTACGTCGAGCACTGGAATCTCACCCCAGTCGACTACGAGGAGAAGAAACTCACACGCGACATTCGCAAGCTGCTCCACGCGAATCGACTCGATAAAATGTATCGGGAAGCACCTTTGGTTGGAACAGACGCCTATCACGTTGGCATCCCGCTGGCCTTCACGCCTCGCGGTGAAGATGTGCCGGAAAAAGCGATCAAACCTCTGAATCTGGCCCAAGCCACTCCGACAAAAATCTACACTCACGGTGATGAGTGGATAGCTAAGGTGCGACGGCTCAAGCGAGTCAAGTGTTTGCCCGACGAATTTCTCTTTGTCGTGAAAAAAGGAAAAGACGAGGAGCAGCAGAAAGCGGCGGAGGAAATCTGCGAGGGACTGGAGCAACTCGGTGCCACTGTCGTCGAATACGGCGATGAGAAAGGGATTCTCGAATTTGCCAAGATCGAAGAGCAGCGGGAGTTGAAGCTGACGAGCTGATTTTCGGAGTCAGGGAGAAGGTTTCCTTTCTTCCAGCTCTAAAATCAGCATCGCATTTCGCTGAAAAGAGATCGTCTCCCGAGTCGTCTCCGTTTTTTTGTTCGCCCCATATTCGACGTCGATTTCAACGCGCATAGGTTTCAGTTCAAGACGATTCACGCGAAAAACGGGCTCTTTGCGACTGCGGATAAAGCAATGCAGCGGCACATCGGCGTGACCCGCATTCCAGAGTATCTGTGCGGGAGGGAATCCATCAATGCGACCCATGGCAGAGAAAACTTCCCGAATCGCCTTTGGTCCATGTTTTTTCGCGAGGCGGCGAGCGGCGGAGTAGTTCCGAAGCCTCTCCAGGTAGGACGTTTTAGGATTTTTCTTCTCGTTCTCCATTTCATCAATGAGACCGCGGGCATGGATCGCCAT
>JAKMGR010000466.1 GCA_022424805.1 Verrucomicrobiales bacterium | reverse complement strand
TCACACCACAGACTTACGTTGGTCCCGCATCCTTTTCAACAGCTTCTTGTTAAATTCCACGGCTGAATCGTGTCCCAGAGTCTTGAGTTTCTGATCCAGTGCGGCGACCTCGACCAATTGCGCTATGTCTCGACCCGGCGCCACGGGAAGTTCGATGTGGGGAACTTTCATGCCGAGGACAGTTACTGTTTCGCGGTCCAGACCGATACGCTCCATGTCGTTCATGTCTTCCTCACGGCGGAGGGTAACGCAAAGATCGAGTCGCTTTTCCGTCCGAAAAGTGCCGACACCAAAGAGAGCTGCGACATTGATGATTCCCAATCCGCGGACCTCCATGTAGCTGCGTCCGAGCTCAGGCGCTGTTGCGATTAGCTCACGATCCTCAATATTCCGAATCCGAACCATGTCATCAGCGACGAGGCTGGCTCCGCGCCGGAGCAGGGAAAGCACGGTTTCGCTTTTTCCTGTTCCGCTGTCTCCTTTGATAAGAATCCCGATACCCATCACATCGATCATGCAGGCGTGTTCGGTGGTTGTTGGAGCAAATTCCCAGTCGAGACGAACTGTTGCTGCATTGATATAGTTCATCGTCACCATGGACGTCTGGAAGATTGATATGCCTGCATCCGTTGCGATTTCGACAAGTTCATCAGGGAGATCCTGGTTTCGGCTCACAACCACGCAGGGAATTTGATGCGAGCAAAGATCGGCGAATCGCCGCCGGGCATTGGTGTCGCTGAGATGGCGCAGGTAGGATCTTTCGGCAAGGCCGATGACCTGAAGGCGGTGCAAGGCAAAGTATTTGTAAAAGCCACTGAGGGCCAACCCTGGACGATTCACAGTGGGTTCAAGGATTTCCCGATCGAAACCAACGTCGCTTCCGACGAGCTTCATCGAAAGTTCGTCTTGATGGCGCTTGAAAAAGTCGCCCACCAGCAGGCTGGGGGCCTTGGAAGATTTTTTCGACATAGTAAATGCGGAAAGGTATCCGAAAAAGTGGCCCGTAGCGACAAAGAAAAAGGGCGGAACCGAAGTCCCGCCCTTTCGACCAAGGGTGTTCCACCCACCGAAGCGAATGGAAGAGTTTAACTAAAAGTCCTAGAAGTAGGTGCGGATAGCGAGCATCCAAGTGTCGGAAGAAACGTCAGTTCCAGTTCCCATCTCGTCTCCAGTCGCATACTCATAACCAGCCATAAGCTTGAGGTTGTGCTCGCAGATGTAGTAGTTCAGGCCTGCGTAGAACGTGTGATAGTTTTCAACACGTGAACGACCATTCTGAAGGTTAGGAAGGCCCTCACCGAAACGCTGTGTGCGCTGCTCGCGACCTTCAGCCATGTAAGCATACTTAGTAACGAACTGCAGCTTGTCAGTAATGTTGTAGTAAGGAAGAACAACAAGTCCCCAGGTGTCATTGCCCGCAGGAATTACCCCACTCGCTTCGCGATTTGCTCCGAAGATAAGGTCAGTGATCAAGCCAAGGCGGCCGAACTCGGACTCCGTTCCAATCGCAAGGACGTGCTCGTAGGCAGAAGACTCAACTTCACCAGCGCTACCTTGCGGGCTTGCAAGACCGCCGGAATTGTTTGTGAACGCGTAGTCAAGATGAAGGTCAGTTGAATCAGTGATCGCGACTTCACCACGGTAGCTGAAACCACCACGAGAGTCGAAATCTGCCCAGTTACCGAGAGGCTCGTTGTCGTCAAGGCCGTGGATCCAGCCGCCAAATTCGTGCTTCATTCCGAAGAATTTGAAACCAGCGGTAACTCCCCAAGGCTTCATGTCAGTTGTCTCGTTAACGATGGTTGAACGCTCAACCGTGAGGATCTGGCGAGAGGAAGTCGAATACTCGCGAGTGATCGCTTCTTTCTGCTTACCGATCTCCACATATTGAAGCACTTCACCTTTAGGCTCCCAATCGATATAGAACTCATCCCATCCGTTGAAGAAAGGACCACGAGTAAGACCAGTACCGCCGCCGCTACCGTCGGAGATGTCCGCAGAAGTCTTCAGTGTAACATTGTTGGAGAACTCGACGTTCATTCCCAGACGAAAACGTCTGTGTTGCCAGTTGTTGTAGCCGATGTCTTGGGTTCCAAGGTCTTTGCTCTGGCTGATATACTGGCCGTGATAGCGGCCATTGAGAGAAATCTCACGAATCGCGCCTGTGTCGGATTCGTAGAGAGTGTTGTTGTCGAATAGATCGCAGAGAGTCCAGGCAGATTCGATCGGCGCTTTATCGTCGATCACAGCTTTGCCATATTCTCCTGCAACGATTGTGCCGACAGCGAATACAGCTGCGACACCTGCGCTGGCGAGCAGCTTCTGTATGTAGTTATTGGTAGTCATAGAGTTTTGAGATGTGAGTTAATCACAGGGGATTAGTAGCACTAAACCTGGTGGTTTACGTTCTGTTCTTCGTGACAGTTTGGTCACTTAGTAACAGCTCCCTCTCCCTTGTAATTAGCGATTTACACAGAGGACACAAATGCTGCAAGAGAAGAAATGTGACAAATGTGGAAAACGGGTGACAGGGGGTGCTCTTTTTCACGGAGGCCAATCCGTGTTGCCGGTAACTGGCAAGCGTCCAGCGCGGGCAAGACGTGAAAAACCCCGTCAGCACGGTGGCAGGCGGGGTTTTTCTTCTAACAATGAATTTCTTTTTCTCGTGATTCTAGAGGCGATGTGAGGGAGATCTTTTTTTAATCGAGAAGAGTTACTTCACCGGTGTGAAGCGAGTAAATTGCACCAACAATCTTGATTTTTTTCTCGTCCTCCATGCTGGCGAGAAGATCGCTGCGCTTGCGAATATCGGTTATTGTCTTGCGGACGTTGGCTTCAATGACCTTGTCGACGAATTCCTTGTTCTTGGAGTTACGCTCTCCGTCATAACCTTCGACTGAGTCGATGGCTGGCTTGAT
>JAKMGR010000431.1 GCA_022424805.1 Verrucomicrobiales bacterium | reverse complement strand
GACAATCTCCCTGCTTTCATGGTGCTGCCGGATGTGCGCGGTTTGCCGCCGGGAGGGATTATCAACTGGGGCGCGGGTTTCCTCCCCGCTGAGCATCAGGCAACGATCCTAGACACGGTGAATGCCGATCAGCCGATCGCCGATTTGTTTCCGCCGAAAGACTTTTCCGCAATTGAGAAGGGCGATGACAAAAGTGGACTCGACTTTCTCGATAAACTCAATCGACTCCACCAGAAAAAGCGAAGCGGAAACACAGAGCTCGAAGCGCGAATCAAGGCTTATGAGATGGCGGCGCGCCTTCAGCTAAGTGCTCCAGAGGTGACCGATTTGCGAGGCGAGAACCAGCTGACAAAGAAACTCTACGACATTGAACATCCTGACATTGGACCATTTGGGCGACAGTGTTTGCTGGCTCGTCGACTTGTTGAACGCGGCGTTCGATTCGTTCAGATATACTGTGGTGCCGAGAACACGACGGCGGAGAAGATTCGACCAAACTGGGACAGCCACGAAGATCTGCCGCGCGATCATGGCTATTGGGGTGCAATCCTCGATACCGGCGCTTCGGCCCTGCTCAAAGATCTGAAATCGCGGGGAATGCTCGATGACACACTCGTGATTTGCACATCGGAATTCGGACGCCAGCCTGCCGCGCAAGGCAAGCAGGCGAAGGGCCGCGATCACAACGGAGGTGCCTTCACCGCGTGGATGGCCGGCGGAGGTGTCAAAGGCGGAGTCGGCTACGGCGCGTCGGATGAATTGGGATTCAAAGCGGCTGACAAAGTGGTGCACAGTTCCGAACTGCACGCCACCGCTCTGCATTTGTTAGGGCTGAATCACGAAACGCTGAGCTGGTATCACAACGGGCTGGAACAACGCCTCACCGGTTTCGAAGGGAAGGGGGTGATTCATGAGCTTTTGGCTTAGTCAGAGATGCGAACTAACAGGGTTGGTTCATCGATTCAACAGGCTACGTTCAGCGACTCAACAGGGTATGGTCATCGCACCAACAGGGTCTTGGCTGCTCGCAGCGATCTTCTTCCTGTTCGCTCCAACCCTGTTCGCTATCGATTTCGAAAAAAACATCGAGCCGATTTTGAAATCCCGATGCCTCGAATGTCACGGTTCGGAGAAACAAAAGGGTCAGTTTCGCGTGGACCGTTTAGCGTCGCTGCTCAAAGGCGGAGATTCGGGAGAGGCGGCGGTAGTACCCGGAAATCCGAAGAATAGTTTTCTCATCAAGGCGATTCGACACGAGGAACCCGATTACGAGATGCCTCCGAGAGGGGAAAAACTCACGGATGCGGAAATCGCGCTGATCGAAGATTGGATTCGAGAGGATGCGGAAACTCCGGAGCGTCTCGGCCCTGCAGAGGAGAGGGTCGAATTGATCCACTGGTCCTTTGTTCCATTGAAGAAATCGGATCAGGGGAACTCGATTGACGGACTTGTAGAAGCCAAGCTTGCTGAAAATGGTCTGGCGCTTTCTGAAAGAGCTGATCGTCGCGCCCTGATTCGGCGGCTGTATTTGGTAATGCTGGGCCTTCCTCCAACTCCGGAACAAGTTGTGCGCTTTGTGGATGGCGAATCTGACGAGGTCTGGGATGCTCTTGTTGAAGATGTTCTCGCCAGTTCCCATTACGGAGAGCGTTGGGCGACTCACTGGCTTGATCTCGTGCGTTTCGGGGAGTCTAACGGTTTTGAAACCAATCGGGAACGACTCACGGCGTGGCCGTTTCGCGATTGGGTGATCGATTCTTTCAATCAGGACAAGCCCTACGATCAGTTTGTTCGGGAACAAATCGCAGGCGACTCCGTGGGCTCACCCATCGGAACTGGGTTTCTCGTGGCGGGGCCTTTTGACACAGTGAAAGGGCAGGATCCCAAGCTCGGATTGATACAGCGCATGAACGAGCTCGACGACATGATCAACACCACCGGCACGGCGTTTCTCGGCCTGACGACTGGCTGTGCGCGTTGTCACAATCACAAATTCGATCCCGTTTCTCAGGTCGATTACTACGCGATGCAGGCGGTTTTCGCAGGAGTGAAACACGGGGAGGCAAAGATGCCGCTTACCAAAACTGCTCATCAGAAATTGACGAAAATCAGAAGTGAGATCGCTGACTTGAAAACAAAATTGGAACCCTTTATTCCTGTATCAACCGGGGCGGCTGTGGCGATTGACGATGCGGCAGCGATCTTGCTGGAGGAAAAGCGGGGCCATGGGGTGAAGCTCGGCGGGCCGGAGCCGAATTTGAGTGGCGGCAGCTACACTTGGTGGACGAGGATAGAGAGCAAAGACGTGATCGTTTATCAGCCCCGCGTTTCCGGGAGCTATCGCATTTGGTTGAGCTGGGGCGCAGGCCACGAATCGCACTCGACCGATACGCGATACATTTTGCAATCGGTATCCGGCGAAAAAGAGATCGCCAAGGTGAATCAGCAACAGCTCGCAGATGGTTCGGGTAAGGTAAATGGGAAATCGCTCTGGAGTGGCTTGTTCGATGCGGGTGTGCATGAACTGAAGGCGGACGACAAGTTGGTCGTGCGGGGCGGGAAAACTGGAACAGCGATGACTGCGGACATCGTGTTCTTTCAGCCCGCCTCGTCAGAGGGAGTGCCTTCTCTGCGAGCTGCGGTCAATGCAAAACACAATCTGGAAAGTTTTGCTCCAACCCCGGCCAGATTTGTGCGGTTTTCCATTGCAAAGACCAATCGAGGACAACCGTGTCTCGATGAGCTGGAGATCTTTTCCGGAGACAAAAACGTGGCCCTTACCAGCAACGGTGCGGTCGCAACTTCCAGCGGAGATTTTGTTCATCCCAAGCACAAACTGGAACACATCAACGACGGCCAATACGGCAACTCCAAAAGCTGGATCTCGGAGAACACAGAAGGCTGGGTGCAAATTGAATTCCCTGACATTACAACAATTAGTCGCATCGAATGGGCTCGTGACCGCGAGGGAAAATTCGATGATCGCGTGGCGATTGACTACCAAATCGAAGCAGCCGTCGAGCCGGGGAAATGGATGACTCTTGCGTCATCCGCTGATCGCATGCCGGTTGGGGAAAAACAATCAACACCCGAGCTGTATCGATTTACAGGGAAAAATGCAGCGCAGGGTCTCCAGTGGCACGCGCGGTTAAAGCAACTCGAAGCTGAGGCAGAAAAGATCGATAAATCCCAGATGGTTTACGCGGGAAAATTTGCTCAACCAGGGACGACGCATCGGCTTTATCGCGGCGAGCCGGATGCAAAGCGTGAAGAAGTCGGGCCTGATGCCATTGCCGTTTTTGCTTCGCTCGGGTTGGAAGCGGACGCACCTGAAAAAGAACGGCGGGTTGCGTTGGCGGACTGGATCGCATCACCGGATAATCCACTCACCGCTCGGGTGATCGTGAATCGGCTTTGGCAGTTTCATTTCGGAACCGGAATTGTTGATACGCCAAGCGATTTCGGTCGCAACGGATCGGCACCGACTCACCCCGAATTGCTTGACTGGCTGGCGATAGAGTTGATCGAGAACGGCTGGTCGCTCAAACATATGCATCGTTTGATTCTTCAATCGGCGACCTGGCAACAATCGAACCGGCCCAACAGTGCGGCTATGAAAGTGGACGCCACATCACGTCTGTTATGGCGTTTTCCACCCCGCCGCCTCGAGGCCGAGGGCATTCGGGACAGCATTCTTGCGGTCACTGG
>JAKMGR010000415.1 GCA_022424805.1 Verrucomicrobiales bacterium | reverse complement strand
TTCCTTGCCCACTCTCCTAGCCCTTCCCGCATCCCTTTGATTTGAGAGATCCTGTCGCAGTGATTACAGGGGGCGAAGGGGATTTTGCCAAGGAGATTTCGGCGCAGTTGAAATCGAGCGGATACATCGTCCACGCGCCCGGTCGCCGAGAGCTCGACGTTCGATCTGCAGCCGCTGTCGAGGCGTGGTTCTCCGAATTGGAACGCGTTGATCTTCTCGTCAACAACGCGGGAATCACTGGAGACGCCTTGCTGGCGCGCCAGAATCCCGAAATTTGGGGTGATGTGATCGACACCAATCTCAAGGGCACCCACCTCTGCATGCAAAAGGCCGCTATCACAATGATGCGCCAGCACGACGGTCATATCATCAATATCGGATCGTATTCCGCCTTCCATCCTCCTGTTGGCCAGACTGCCTACGCCGCATCGAAAGCCGGACTGATTGGCCTGACAAAAAGCTACGCGCGCGAATTGGGAAAAAGAAACATCCGCTGCAATTGCGTGCTGCCGGGTTTTCTCGAAACGAAGATGACAGCCAAAGTATGCGAAGAAGCCAGAGTGACAGCTCTAAAAAGGCATGCCCTGGGTCGTTTCAATACT
Source organism: Verrucomicrobiales bacterium (assembly GCA_022424805.1). Taxonomy (GTDB): domain Bacteria; phylum Verrucomicrobiota; class Verrucomicrobiia; order Verrucomicrobiales; family DEV007; genus Arctic95D-9. Next base: position 2,804 of record JAKMGR010000415.1, on the reverse strand, counting down.
GTGAACGACGCGGCCGACTTCGTCGCATTCCTCGCGAAGTCGGAGAACATTTCCGGCCAGGTGTTCCAGCTCGATTCGCGAGCTTAATCGTTTGATTGGGAGGCCATCTTCCAAATGTAATTGGCCTGCCCTTCGATAAGGGCTTGATCGCATTGATTCGCAAATGAAAACTCTCTGCTTTTTCGCTCTTTTCGTATCACTATTGAATTCGCAAGCATCTGCTGCAGATCGCATCTACCAAATTACAGTGGAAAACCGGGCGAACAGCGGCCTCGCTTCCATCGTGTGGGCGACGCACGGTAGGCGAGCTAGCATGTTTAACCCGGGAAAAAAGCGAGTCGCAGGCTGGCTAGATTGGCAGAAGACGGAATCACTTCAAAGCTTAAGAAAGAGATGAAGCGGCAGTGAAATGGTTCCCGCAGCGTGAATTCCATCGGAGAAACATTCGGAATAAAACGAAAGGGGAAAGAAACGTTCCGCGTTCGAACTGATTCACCTAGCGGCTTCCTGTCGTGGGCCAGCACGGCAGAATGTTCCAATGACACATTCGCTGGTCAATCTCGGTCACGCCTGCCGCGAAGAATCAATCAGACTATCAAAAGAAAAATAGTCACTCTCGATGGCGGTTCCAAAGTGAATACCGAATCCAGAAACGACGTCCCTTGCCTCGGTTCTCAAAACGTTGGTCAGCCTGAAAATGGAGTAATTCGCAAATCCGATGCGATCCGCGGAGATGCTGACCTGAACCAGAGCCGCAGTTGCGGAGAATACATCTCCACCACTCGCATGAGGCGGATACGGCAGCTGAATCGGAAGAGGTGGGATTGGCTGCGAAGCTCCGCATCTCCGCCTGACTCCGTTCGCTTCGCTCTCTCCGGCTCGAACTGAAGTCCAAATCCCAACCGACACTTATGGCCCGCCTCGCTGGACCATAAGCAAAGCAGATAGAGGGGGTGGGATTCGAACCCACGGTACCTTGCGGCACTTCGGTTTTCAAGACCGACGCATTCGACCACTCTGCCACCCCTCCATGGATTTACTGTCTGGTCAGACGGGCAAAAGTGTAGCGGATAGTCAGCGGTCTTTCAACTCGGTTTTTGGAGTAGAGGACCTTGATTTGGCACGCAAAAAGGACTGCCCATTTTCCATTTTTGAACTCCAAAGTTCTTTTGGAATACAAGTTGAACTTATTTATAACATTTTATGTTAATTATAATGATAAATTCCTCTTAGAGCTGCTTCTCTCCGAGAGGTGCGGCTGATTCCTATTGCGCTGAAGAAATCCGGCAAAAATCTAAAAATCTATCCCGAAAAACCAAATCATGATTCCGGCAGGGATCGTGGGCATGTTCATGTATTATTCCGCAATCGGAAAAGAGACTCAACTGGGGAAGCAGGCGGACTACTATCTACAAAAGATCAAAAAAGTGACGGAAGAGCCGGTGGAGAAAATCGAGGGCTTAGTCGGATCAATCGGTAAGCCGGAGTGGAACGACGAGGGGCACCAAGAACTTCTCAAGGCTTGCATGGATGCGATAGAAAGAATTGAGGTTCGACGAGTGAATATACTGCAGGATTCGCTTTTCAACTGCATTCTACTGCTTGGCTTTTTGTGCCCTCGCCTCACGCTGCCGGCGACGTTCCAGACCGCGTTTCCGAATCTCTTCGGAGTGATAGCGCATGTCAATCTTACTGAGATCCTGCTTCACGTTTCCGGGCACGTCGTATTCCATTCGAAGCCGCTCCAACTCTCCTTTGAGCCTCTTGACGACGTCTGCGTATTCTGAATTCGCAATCTGATTCAGCATTTCCTGAGGATCTGTCTCCAGATCGTACAATTCCCATTCCTTAATCTCGTAAAAATTCATGAGCTTGTAGCGACCATCATACACCCCTTCGTGTCGGTGGACCATGTGCCAACCAGGGAATTCATAGTAGTGGTAGTAATGCGCATCCCGCCAGTCATCCGGGGTATCGCCTTTCAGAATCGAAGTCAGACTCGCTCCCTGCATTTCCTCTGGCTCAGAGGCTCCGGCGATATCGAGAAAGGTCTGGGCAAAATCGAGGTTCGAGACAAGGTCGCTACTCTCCGACCCCGGCTCAACTACTCCTGGCCACCGAACCAATAGTGGCGTTCGGTAGGATTCGTCGAACATGAACCGCTTATCGAACCACCCGTGTTCGCCAAGGTAAAACCCCTGGTCACTGGAGTAAATAAAGACCGTATTCTCAGCGAGCCCCTCTTTCTCAAGAAGCTCCGTGATTTCCCCGACACTGTCATCAACCGACTTGATGCACCGCAGGTAGTCTTTGAGGTAGCGCTGGTATTTCCATCGAACGAGATCTTTCCCCATGAGATTGGCTGCAACAAATGCTTCGTTCTTTTTCTGATAAGCCGCATCCCATTGCACCTGCTGCTCGGGAGTCATCCGATTGTAGGCGCTCATGACGAATTGCTCGGTTTCGTCTTTTTCTTTCACCTTCAGATCACGGCCGAGAGTCATCGTCTTCTCAATCGTCATGTCCTGATCACGTGCCGCGATTCCCCGCCCCGAGTAGTCATCGAAGAGCGTGTCGGGCTCCGGAATTTCCACATCGTCGAAGGCTGTCAGATACTTTGGTGCGGGATCCCACGCGCGATGCGGAGCCTTGTGCTGCACCATGATCATGAATGGTTTATCAGGGTCACGATCGACGGTGAGCCACTTCCTCGCCTTCTCGGTAATGATCTCGCTGACGTAACCAATCTCCCGGTGCTTTCCTTTTTCGGTAAGAAAATCGGGATTGTAGTAGCTCCCCTGCCC
>JAKMGR010000413.1 GCA_022424805.1 Verrucomicrobiales bacterium | reverse complement strand
CGTCTGGACGTCGAAAACCTTCTTCCCATTCGCGCAATAGATGGGGCGGGGTGTGATCTGGTAGTCGGCCGTGGAATACATGTTGTTCCACCAGAAAACTTTTGCGCATGTATATTCCGGGTCGTGATCGTCGCGGATCTGTTCCCAGATCTTCCTCCCTTTTACGAGATGGTTGGATTGTTTCCAGCAGCGGTGCTCAGCGTAATCGCGATCATACCACATGTTGGCGACGATCCCATGTTCGGAGGGCGTTTTCCCAGTGAGAAAGGTAGCCTGCATGGACGAAGTCACGGCAGGCAGCGTAGGTGTCACCGTGATGGTGCGATTTTTTTCCCGCCGGGCAAATTCCCGAAGGAAGGGCATGTCGGGGCCAAGGTGTCGTTCGGTCAGGCCGACGACATTGATGATTGCAGTTCGTCTGGTGGGGGAAGATTCGCTCACAGCTTTCCAATGGGATTGAAACGGAAACTAGCGCGGGGATTCGGGAAACTCCACCCGAGAAAAACAAGGCGCTCGCTATTTTTTAATGCTCCTCGACTCCGGGCGTAAGCATTGCGCTCATGGCTTCCCTCAATCGCTGGCCGGTGAGGTATTCCTCGTCAACGGCGATCGTGGCCCCTGCTTTCTCCAGGTCATCGACAAACATGTGATATCGGGCTCTCGCGACGATAGAGACCTCTTTATTTAAGTTCCGGACAGATTCTACGATTCGAGTTGCAGTGCGCGGATCCGGGATCGTAACAACGATCGCTCTTGCATTGGAGATGCCGTGATGAATGAGGAAATCGACGCATCCGGCATCACCAAGCACGGCGCGGTGCCCCATCGAGCGAGCTAGATCGATGTTGTTCTGTCTCATATCAATAATGAGTGGAGATACCTCGGGATGGTCCTTGAGGTCCTCGGCAACGCGCTGTCCCGATGGGCCAAAACCGATAATGAAAACGAGTTCCCTCTTTTCCTTTATCTCGCCCAGATCCTCCAGTTCACCGACGGTTTCGCGACTTCGGTTAATCAGGGATTGGATTTTTTTGCCCAGGGGAAGGGCCACTCGAATCAGAAAGGGAGTGATGAAAAGCGTCGCGAGGGTTGACGATACGAGGAGGCGGAATAGATGGTCGTTGATCAGATCAGTTGATTGCGCAGCTCCTGCAATGATGACGCCAAATTCTCCTACTTGCGCGAGCACGACGCCGGCGGCAAACGCATGGCAAAATGGAAGGCGAAAAATCAGACCTACGACAGTGACAATAGCTGCTTTGCCAACCATAAGAAGACAGGTCACTCCGAGCACCGGCAGCCAGTTCGATGCAATCCAGACAGGATCTCCCAACATTCCGACGGAGGCGAAAAACAGGGTGATGAAAATGATTCGGAGGCCACCGATATCGGAGCGAATTTGCGTAGCGAAAGGGGTTTCGGCCAACATCATGCCAGCCATGAATGCTCCGAGCGCGGGCGACAAGCCCAATTTATGAGCTGCGATAGCAGAACCAATTGCGAGAACGACAGATAGCAGGACAAGAAGCTCGCGATCACGCGCCAAACTGAGTTCGCGCATGATGTAAGGCAAAACATATCTGGCGAGCAGAAGAAATCCTGTTACAAGAGCGATAATGAGACCCGCAGCCTTCAATAATCCGATTCCGACTTCAACTAGTGAGCCTTCTCCGCCTAACATGGTCACAAAAAGAACGAGCGGAACTACAGCGACATCCTGCAGCAGAAGGATGCCCAATGCGGTTCTCCCGTGAACGGCTTCCAGCTCTGAACGGTCGGTGAGGACTCGCAGGACACATGCTGTCGATGACAAGGCCACGGCACAGCCGAAAGCGAGAGCAGTTTTCCCCTCGGCTCCAAATGCCAGGCAGATCAGAGCTGCAATTCCGAGCGTTCCGGCAACCTGAAAAGTTCCGCCGTAGATAGCTGCAGGACCCAGCCCGAAGAGGCGACGTGCCGAGAACTCGAGGCCGATGGCAAAAAGCAGCATCGACACGCCTAGCTCTGCAATGACGGGAACGCCCGATTCTTCACTGACCAGATTGAAAACCCCCGGACCCAGAAACATTCCCGCCAGCAGATAGCCAAGGATTGCGGACTGTCCGAAACGTTCGAACAACATCCCGATTGTGAGAGCACTCGCCAGCAGAATGACGAGTTGGAATAGCACGTCCCAAATTTGTGAATGGCCGGCAGCAGCAGCGAGAAACATTGCCGATCAAGCAAGCATGGGAGCGGGCCCTGAGCAACGGGAATATGCCGTTTCAGTCCTCGCAGAACCAATACCAGTCGCCCATACGATGCCCGGCAGTGCCTGTTTTGTAGTTCAGGTTACTGATACCATTGAGTCCATGGATAAAGACTTGCTCCCCGTCACTTTCAAAACGAAAAGCTGTCATGTCGTTTCCCCTGTTTCGACGGTCTTTCAGCTTGTTGTGAAAGCTGTAGAATCCGGCTTCGATGGAAGGTGATCAGATGGCGCGGCATCTGCCTGAATTTAGGGATGAACTGTTCGAGCGGAGCCCTGGTAG
>JAKMGR010000372.1 GCA_022424805.1 Verrucomicrobiales bacterium | reverse complement strand
GTGCCGGACAGACTCTGCGACGCAAGACCCGGAAATATCGGAGGATTACGAGTCGTATCGAGACGGAAAACGATGGAACCATGACAGACTCTCTCCGTTACCTGGGAACTGCCAGAAACCGGAAATTTTAGGTCAAGTATCGCACCGCTTCTCCCACAGCCGCCAATATTACCGCCGCAGTAGTTGCGGGCACGGCCACGAGTGGTGAAATGGAATCGCCAGAGGTTGAAGCTATCGAAATGGAAATCAAGCCAATCCGATCCCGACAGAAGAATCGGAATCGGACCTACCGCGACACTGCCCAGTTTGTTGCTGTTTCCACACTCGATGAAGACGAAAAGGATTGTGTGCGGCTGATCACAAAAGCGAAATACTGAAAACGCGAGAACTCTTTCGCAGGAAAGAAAAAGAGATTCGGGCCCGGGTTTAAAGGTTGGGTTCGTTCCTTTTGATTTGAAATAAAGCAAGGCAAGGGCTGAGATTTCACACTCTTCGTTGAGGAGAGTCTCCCCAAGTTAAAGGGGTAAGGAAACGGGAGCGTGACAAAGGAAATGCTTTCCCCGAGCGTGAGCACGGGGATGGCTGCAATGAGAATGGTTTTTTCATGTTATTTCCTTGGAAGGACAGTGACATCCCGAGGTCATTAATAATTAACGATAACCACATTGTCGCTCTTGGCTCGGCTATCTCGAAATCTGACAACATTTGAAGCAAGAAGTTGTTTTTTAACCCTGGGAAAATAACGTAGACCGGACCGCAATATATGAGCAGTTCAATCTGAGAGCGCCGAATTTACTCAGAATTGCGGTATTCAGCAGCGGTTCACCGCGCAGATCAGGCTTGTTTAGTGAGCGTCGGCCGTGATACATTTTCAGGGATCTATTGCTATGAGTGCCGACAATATTCCTCTTTTACCCAGTCGCAGTCGTTTCTCTTGTCTACTCTCGGTCGCAGTCCTGCTTCTCTTTTCTCATCTTACCGACGCGATCACCCTGACGGGAGCAAATGGACGCAAAGTTAACTTTGCGGGGATCAAGGAAGCGCGAAAAGGGGGGATCATGGTTCAGATGGAACCCGATGGCGACCTGATTCCGATTCGCTGGGAAAAGCTTGATCTGACCGCTCTGAAAGACGAAAACGCGCTCGTCTATGCGGCCTATGAACTGACGAGAGAAGGTAAGACGATCGACATCAATCTGGGCACATTCGCTCCGGAAGGCATGGAGCATGCTGAGGGAAAACCAAATACTCCCGTGGCACCAAAAGGACGCTGGCCCGGTTGGGCTGACGTGAGGGCGGGAGGAGTCCAGTTTCTCCTTCAGATGCCACTGGGAAAGCCACGCGGGATCCTGCTGATCGCGAAAGGGGACGACGGCAATTGCTTCCGTTTCCTGATGGGCCACCAGAATGGCAGCGGAATTTGGGGGGAATTTCAGAACAAATACCAACTGGCTCTGCTCTGTTACGAATACGGGTATGACGAAGCTACTTTTGAAATCGAGAAGATGGATGACTTCGGATTTGCAGACAAACGAAGCGGAGAACAGATTCTGAATGCAATTAATCAGTTGGCCGTCAAAATCGGAAATCCGGACATCGTAGACCTTCCGATTGCTATATATGGAACCGACCGCGTGGGAGCTGCGCTTTCCTACAGCTTTACCCAGTGGAAACCGGAACGAGTGATGGCGGGAGTGGCGGTCAAGGGGGCTTTCTTTGAAGCCGACCCAACCGAAGCTTCAGCGAAAGTGCCGATGGTGTTGGCTTGGGGGCAATACTGCAACAAGCACGAAATTTGGAAGTCCGAGGACGTTCCGAAAAAGGTGTTCGAGGATCACAATTCCATGCCGCTGAATTGGACGAATGCGATGGAATATCGCGGTCGTTCTGAAATCGACCATTTATCAGAGCATTTTGCGAGGGAGGTTCTCAAAGAACTGATTGAGCTTCGGATTCCGGATAAAGTCTCTGATCCTCCGCCCGAGCCAAAGTCAGACGAGGAAGGGGACGACAAGAAAAAAGAAGAGGATAAGAAGCCGGAAGAACCGGAGAAACCAGAGCCGCCGAAGATCAAAGAGATCGACCGATCCAAAGGATACATTGGAGTGGTCAAGACAGGGGAAACCCGCAAAGTGGAGTCGGCCGACGAATTGCCGGGTCCAGGCGAAACCTTTATCCCCACGCTGAAGATCTCCCAGATGTGGCGAGACTATGTGAAGGGCGAGTTTGAGCTACCGCCTCCTCCGCCCCAACCGGGTCAATAGTTGGTTCTACAGCTCCGGAGGGTTCTGGAGCAGTTGCCCGATGCGTTGCAGGAGTCGACCAGCGGCGCCGCCATCAAGGATGCGGTGATCGAAACTGAGGATGAAATTCGACTCGATGCGGGGAATGAACTCTCCTTTTTCGTTATCCCAGGTGGGAATTCTCCGACCAGCCATGAGACCGAGCACGAGATTTTGCTCGGGCAGTGGGATCGGGGTGGCGTCGGTGATGCCGAACGGACCGACATTGGTAACCGTGGCGATTCCGCCTCCGGTCGCTTCGGGGGCGAGCTTTCTGTCCTGTCCGTTGCGGACGAGTTCTTCGTAAGGAGCCTGCAGTTCTTGAAGCGACTTCTGTTCGACGTCGCGAATCACGGGGACGAGCACTCCATCGTTTACTTCGACCGCAAATCCGATATCGATCGCATTCGGGTGAACGATGCGATTTCCGATTAGTCGGCCTGCCACGGCGGTGTTTTCAGAAAGAGCAATTGCGAGAGCGCGCATCGCGTAGAGAGTGACACCAGGCTTGGGATCGACCGATTTTCGATGGGCGAGCACTTCGTCCATGATGATTGGCACGGTCACCGTAGCGAGTGGACGAGTCCAACTTCGGCGCATCGAGTCAGCAACCGCAATCCGCATCGGCGATGCGTCGGTCATGCGATGTTGCTCTAGCTCACTAATGAATTTCTCAAAGTCTTCGACCGTAACTCGCCCTCCTGCACCACTCCCGGGAAGGCCGGCGAGGTCTGCAGAGTTGAGGCCAAGCTCGTCCATGCGGTGTCTCATCCGCGGACTAAGGTAGACGCTGGAGCGAATCGGAACGGGCAGACTACCATCGACAGTAGGTTTGACAGAGTGGTCTTCCTCAGCCGGCTTCGAGGTGTCGATCATGTTTTCCTCGTCGACTTTGAAGTGAAGACCTTCGTCTTCAGAGCCGGATGGCGATTCTTCTTCGGCTGGGCTCGTGTCATTTGGCTTCACGAGGCCGGCTCGGATGGCGTCTTCTTCGGTTGCCTCGATGTAGGCT
>JAKMGR010000360.1 GCA_022424805.1 Verrucomicrobiales bacterium | reverse complement strand
CGGATTCCCTGCCATTGTTCGCGGGCAGAATTTGAATTCCAAAATCCGAGTCGCTTGCATCGGTGTCGGCGGCAAAGGCGATAGCGACACGAAGAACGCGGCAAAAGAGGGCGGTGAAATTGCAGCTCTCTGCGATGTCGATTCCAATACGCTGGAGAAGATGGCGAAGAATTTCCCGAAGGCGGCGAAGTTCCGGGATTTCCGGGAGATGTTCGACAAGATGGCCGACCAGATCGATGCCGTGACTGTTTCGACTCCTGACCACTGCCATGGCGTTGCCGGGATCCAGGCGATGCAGCTAGGCAAGCATGCCTACGTTCAGAAGCCGCTCACTCAGACTGTTTGGGAAGCGCGGACGATGAAGGAGCTTGCGAAGGAAAAAAATCTTGCGACCCAGATGGGCAATCAGGGCAGCGCGATGGATGGACTCCGCCGCAGTGTCGAAGTAATTCATGGCGGCGCGGTTGGAAAGCCGACCGAGCTCCACGTCTGGACTAATCGCCCCATTTGGCCACAAGGTCTCGCGCGACCGGAAGGGGAAGATCCCATCCCCGAAAATCTCGACTGGGATCTTTGGCTTGGGCCTGCTGAAGATCGGCCCTACAAGAAGGGCGTCTATCACACCTTCAAGTGGCGTGGATGGAAAGACTTTGGAACCGGCGCTCTTGGTGACATGGCCTGCCACACGGTGAACATGCCGTTCCGTGCTCTCAAACTCGGGTATCCCACCCGTATCGAATGCGAATTTTCCTCGCGCGACTATCCCGAGACATTCCCATTGAGTTCGCGCATTCGATTTGATTTTCCGGCTCGCGAAGGGTGGCCGCCGCTGAAGTTTTATTGGTATGAAGGAAAGCCGACCCCGGACTTCTGGCCGATTCGGCCATACTCGGATCTGACGAAGCACGTCGTCGCGGCACAGGGCAAGCTTCCCACGAGCGGTTGTCTTATCATTGGAGACGAAGGAGAGTTGTATTCAGGCGACGATTACGGACGTGACTTCTCCCTGATGAGAAAGGACGATAAAGTCTACATCCCCGGCGATCAGCACGAATTCTGCAAAGCGATTCCTGAGTCGATTCCACGTTCTCCCGGTCACGTCAAAGAGTGGTTCGATATGATGAAAGGCGGAGCACCTGCTTACTCCAATTTTGAAGTCGCTGGCTATCTGACAGAAGTGATCCTGTTAGGATGCATCGCACAGAATATTGGCGAAGGACGTCCCATCAACTGGGACGGTCCGAACATGAAGTCGACGGATAATGAGGAAGCTTCGAAGCTCGTGAAGAGAAGTTATCGCGACGGTTGGGAGCCGAAGGTGTAAGTGTTAGAAAGTTCCCTCTATTTTTCCATGGATACATTTTCCAGACGACAAATTCTCGGTGCGGCTGTCGCATCGCCCGCAGCATTTTTGCTACCATCGAATCTGCCAGCGGCTGAAGAGCGATTCCAAATCGGAATCCAGGAATACACTTTCAATCGCTGGCTCAAAAGCGGAAAGCTCGACCATCTCGATTATCCTGCCCTCGTGAAAAAGGAGCTTGGGATTACGCACATCGAGTACTGGAACCGGCCTTTCAACGGCAAGCACACCGACAAAGCTTACGTTGGTGAACTCGCGAAACGCACGACCGGGGAGGGCATGAAAAACGTTCTCATTCTCGTCGATGCAGGAAGCCAACTCGACTCGGCGGATGCTGCGGAACGGAAGCGTGCCGTTGAAGAACACAAAGGTTGGATTGATTGCGCCGCTCAGTTGAAGTGTGATGCCATCCGGGTGAACTGCCGTTCGGGAGGTGACCGCGAAGAGAACCTGAGAAATGCCGCGGATGGTATGGGCGCGCTTTGCGACTACGCAAAACCATCGGGCGTAAAAGTTGTGATCGAACCCCACGGCGGAAATTCTAAGAACCCCGCCTGGTTGCTCGAAGCGATGAAACGGCTCGACCGTGACAATGCCGGACTGCTTCCCGACTTCAACAACTTTGGAGAATACGATCGCTACGATGCGGTGGAGAAAACGCTACCTCACGCCGTGGCAGTTTGTGCCAAGGCCTTTGATTTCGACAAAGACGGAAACGAGACCAAGACCGACTTTTTCCGAATGCTGAACATCGTCAAGGACTCCAATTACTCCGGAGTCATATCGATTGAGTTCGAAGGACACGGTATTGATCCGATCGAGGGTTCGCGGAAGACGAAGGCGTTGATCGAGAAAGCACTGACTTTGGCGGGGTAGTCACCGAGATAAACTTTATCCGACAGCACAATCCGGAGTAACAGACACCCGGCTGCAGTATATGCGCCGGTGCTAAATCTGTAGCTGGCCTCTGTGAGGCTGGGTTAAGCGTGTTGTCACTATTCGTGCTATCGACAAAACAGGGTTGGATGAGTGCCTCGAAAGACAGCTTACTTCGCCGCCTTGAGCACCTGCAGGTCATGAATCGACCAATAGAGCCTGTGGTTTCCGGTCTGGGTGATACGGATGAATTTTGCTTTTTGTTCAGAGAGCTCGACTGTGATTTTGGAAGATTCCTCTTCCTGCTTTTTCGCTGCTTTCGTCCACTTCTTCCCGTCGGTGGAAAGCTCGACTTCGCAGCCTCGTGGGTAGTCGTTTCGTGAACTGGCTGCATCAAGAACGAGACCGGCGACTTCGACGGGTTTGGGAAGTTCGATCTGAAACCACATGCCTGGCCTCATGCTCTGGCCGGTTGTGTAGCGTGTGCCGAGGCTCCCATCGATCGCGTTTTTCACGTCTTTGGCACCGTGGCTGGCGGACAGCTTCCAATCGGCCCGATTGGGAAGCACTTGAGGTACGCTGGCGAGAAGTTCTGCTTCGGTCCATGGCGTTTTCCGATCTGCGTTTTCTTCGCGGATCCGTTTCACCTCTGCTTCGGTGAGAAATCCCAATTGATTGCCGAAGCTATTGCGAATGTAGGACAGGACCGATGCGACCCACTTGTCTCCGTTCGATGCCATGGAGATCATTTCACCGGGGTAGGTTTTTCCATCAACAGGTCCGGTCAGTCCGTGGAGGACGACCTTGGTTGCCAGCTCGCGATGGCCGTGGAGGATTTTGGAATCGACGAGAGAAGGGGCGAGACGAAGGTTGTCACCGCCCGGGATTGGCATGCCTTTTCCGTCGCCGCCGTGGCAGGCAAAGCAAAGCGAGGCGTAAATGAGCTGGCCTTCTTTGTATTGGGTGAGCTGTTCCGAACTGAGTTTGGGTGGAGTGGGGGCGGCACCTCTGGTCAATTGCTTTCCAATGGTCTTGACTCCAGCGCTTTCGCTTTTCTCGATCGTGCTTTCGGTGAGCTCTTTGTAGTCGTCGAATTTGAGGAGCTTTGAGGTGAGTAGGCTCTGAATGACGACGTTTGGATCTTCGTCGTTTGTCAGGGCGACAATGTCAGCTTTGAGATCTTTTTCTCCGGCCTTGAAAAGAGTCTCGCTGGCGCGGATCGCGGCCCGACGAACAGAGGCGTGTTCGTCTTTCATTTTCTCCCGGGTAAATTCGGGAGTGAGGCTACCAAGCCCTTCGAGGGTCCAGATGGCATGCATTCTTGCGAGAGCGAAGTCGCTATCTTGTGCGACTTTTTCGAGAGCAGGAGCAACGGATTCGTCGGCACGAAGAATGATCAACTTTTGCGCGGTGTCGCGCCACCAGCCGTTGGGATGTTCGAGGTGAGCGACGAGTTCAGCGGGAGTCTGATCGAGCATTCTCGGTTGCGTTGTGTCGCGCTTGAAGTCCTCATGAACAAGGCGGTAGATGCGGCCGCGCTGCACGTTTTTGGCAAAGCCGTATTCATCGATCACGCCGCGCAGGTAGCTGCCGGGTTTGGTCCAGTTGCCCTGCTGGATAATCCCGCGATACATATCGACGATGTAGAGGCAGCCGTCGGGGCCGTTCTGGATGTGCATGGCCCTGAAGTTCGGATCGGTTGAGCGGATGAATTCACTGCCAGGGTGTGCGTTTTTCAAATAGGTGATACCATCGCGGACTTCGACTTTGCTTCGGCGGATGAGTCGACCGACCGGCTCTGAGAAGAGAAGATCGCCGCGTAGATCCTCAGGGAGGCGATCCCCTCGAAATATGCCTTCGCCACAGGTCGCGGTGAAGTGATTCAGAGTATTGTCTCCTAGTCGAAACCGCTTTGTTCCGCCCTGCACATCAGGAATGCCGACAAGTGGAAATACTTCGCGGTAGTCGACGGGGAACTGATTGGACACATTAAGTGCACCATAGACAATGGGTTGCTGAAAATTCAGGGGTCCGCGCTCACCGCCAGCGTTAACGAACCAGGGCTTTCCATGGTCGTCCTGACACAATCCCCACTGACCGCCGTTCGGGGCGGTAGGTTCCTTGCGCGCGAGACCATCGGGATTGTGGCGGAGGCGATAGGCGTTGTAGGTGGTGTAAATCCAGTTGTCCATGGACCAGATGAGGCCGCTGGGCTGGTGCTCCATGTTGCCGCCGCGAGGTCCGCCTTCGTACCAGATTTTTTTCTCGTCTGCGACGCCGTCGCCATCAGTGTCACGGTAGGAATAGATGTCGAGGGTATTAGTTTCCCCAATGAGGACTCGGTCGTCGAGCGGGAGAACCATGCGTGGGAGAAGCAGGTTGTCGGCGAAGACGGAGTGCTTGTCCATGACTCCGTCGCCATCGGTGTCCTCATGAAGTGAGACGCGGCTGGTCTGCTCCTGTTCGCCGGTGGCATCAGCGTCCTGCATGTAGGTGCGCATTTCGACGACATATAGGCGTCCGTTTCCATCGAAGGCAGATACGACTGGCTCGGTGATCTGCGGTTCTGTCACGACAGGTTCGAGACGGTAACCTTCGGGCAGTTGAAATGTCTTCAAGCTCTCTTCGACGGAGAGATACGGCAGTGTGCCTGTTGGTTCGTATTGTTTGACCTCGGTGCCAAACGAGAGGGAGGCACCAAGAATGGCGGGAAGCAAAAGCGAGGGAATGATTTTCATTGATAGGAAAAGATCAGGCGCGCGGACCATATGTCAGTGGACGGAATTACGCAGGAAGAAAAATTGCCTGATTCCGGCCTGTTTCGGGACATGTCACTTGGTGATCTCCCATCCCCAGCCTTTGGGGACCTGGCCACCGCCGGAATAGTCGCCGCTGGGCTTCAGGGGAGGGAGTGTCGCGACAAAGGATTCGTATTGATTTGTGAGGCGTTTCACGACTTTGGGATTACCGGAGGCGACGTCGTTCTGTTCTTTCGGGTCTTTGTTCAGATCAAAGAGTTTCCAGCCATCGGGATACTTGATGAAGCGCCAGTCTTTCCATCGAACCGCATAGAGATTTCGTCGCGGAGCATCGGTCGGGTCGGCATTATGCCAGAAGAGATATTCGTGAACGTCGCCTTTCTTTTCTCCGGTAAGGAAAGGAACGAGGTCTTTGCCGTCACAACCTTCAGGGAGCGGTGTATCGATTGCGGCAGCCATGGTTGCGTAAAAATCGAAGGTCGCCATCTTTCCTCCATAAGTGATTCCGGATGGAACAACTTTTGGCCAAGTCACGATGGTCGGAGTATGCACCCAGCCTTCCATTTGCGTGTGCTTTCCTTTGCCTCCGCGGTAGGGTTCAGAGCTTCCTCCGTGGTCGATGTTGGCGCCATTGTCTCCTGTGAACAAAATCAGGGTGTTTTCTTCAATGCCGTGTTTCTTCAGCTGTTCGAGCAACTTGCCCACCGCATCATCAACTGCGACAACGGCACCTTCGTATGCCGTTCCGTCACCTCCCGGGATGCGGTCGCGATAGTGCTGCGGGGTGTTTTTCACATTCGAGTGAATCGCGAAAGGGGAGAAATAGAGAAAGAAGGGATTCTCCGCGTTTCGGTCGACAAACTCGGCCATATAATCTCCATCGAGGTCGGTGAGATAAACGGGGGTCCCATTTTCCAGTTCACGATCATATTGATTGCCGGGCGCGTTTCTCGCGACCTCCATAAAGCCGCGCTGGTGCGGACCCTGCCCTTCAGAACCGATATCCCACTTCCCGATTTGCCCGGTCACGTAGCCTGCCTCCTTCATGAACTCCGCCATCGTCGGATGATCATCCGGAATGGGAAGGCCGCGAGACATTCCTGACTTGCCGAAACGCTGGGCATACATTCCGGTGATGAGGCTGCAACGACTTGGGCAGCAGGGTGGGTTGGTAATGTAGGACATCGTGCATTTCGCCCCGCGCTTCGCGAGCGAATCGATGTGAGGTGTGGGGATGCGCTCGTTGCCGAAGCAGCCGATGTCTCCAAAGCCAAGGTCGTCGATGATGAGAATGACAACGTTGGGTCGGGGTGCAGCGGAAGTGTTTCCGATGAAAAA
>JAKMGR010000319.1 GCA_022424805.1 Verrucomicrobiales bacterium | reverse complement strand
CACCGAGAACGGGCCCTGCATCGACATTAGCAGAAAATTTTCCGCGTCGCACGCGCACCGAGGTTGTCGGCAGATTCTGATCTTCCGGGTGGAAGGTCAGCACACCCCAACTGACCGGCACGCCGTCGAGAGCCACTTCCCCTTTCACCTCGGTTCGAGATTTTGCCTCGGCATAGAAGAAATGGGAACACAGCCAGTCTCGAAGATGCCCGGACCAGGTTCCGAGAACCGGATCGCCGAGATACAATCCTACTCCGTGAGGACCATCCTGATAGATGTGCATTTCCGCCGGAACGCCATGCTTTCGCAAAGCGAGGTAAAAGCGGACGGGATTTTCCGCAGGAACAGCGGCATCAGCATCCGTCTGAAAAATAAAAGTCGGCGGAGTCTTTTCGGTCACGTTTTTCTCCGATGACAATCTTTCCGCCCACTCTTTCGAGGCGGCACGCTCCGGACCAAGTAGGTTTTTCCGCGATCCGCCATGAGTGATCTCGGGGTCCATGCTGATGACAGGATAGCAGAGAATCGCAAAATCAGGACGGGCACTCACTCTGTCAATTTCGTCCGAAGACTCGTAGGCTTTTTTATCAAAAAGCGTCGCGGCCATGCTGGCGAGGTGACCTCCTGCTGAGTGCCCCATCACCGCAATTCGATTGGGATCAAGATTGTGCTCTTCGGCATGAGCCCTGACATACCGGATCGCGCGCTGCACGTCCGCCAATTGCGTCGGGAAGTGATGCCCCTTCGAACCGAGACGATAATGCAGGACAAAAGCGGAGACACCCTGCTCCTGAAACCAGAGAGCCGGCTGGTGACCTTCGTGATCTTTGGCAAGTCCGCCGTACCCTCCGCCCGGACAGATCACCACCGCTGCGCCAGTGTGGTTGTTCGATTCTTTCGTCAGGTAGGGGTGGATCGATGGCGAACCAGTTTCTGCATCAATGGGCTTGGCGTAGGGAACTTTGCCCTCAGGCCAGAGCGGATCGGCCTGGGTAGAGGAAAGTGCGAAGGCCAGGGGGATGGCAAACAGGGTGGTGTGAGAGAATTTCATAATTTAGTGATTCGATTGCGGGCATGGCGCCCGCCATACAGATTTTGGAAAGGAAGCAGGTAACTCAGGTTGAGATGGGGATTTTTTACACTCCCAGGTTTGTTTTCAGTTCATCTATCTCCCCACGCAAGCTCGCCACTTCCGCACGAAGACTCGCGATCTCTTCTTGCAGTTCCTCGCGCCAGGCAGACGCTGGAGCGACGGGAGCAGATTCGACAACTTCTTCGTTTGTGAATTCGTCCTCGTTCATTCAATAAATTTTCCGGGATTGAGAATCCCCTTGGGATCGAGAGTTTGCTTCAGTCCGCGATGCACCTGCATTGCGACAGGGCCGACCGCGTCGGAAAACCAGCGTTTTTTCGCAATGCCGACGCCATGTTCACCGGTGATCTTACCATCATTTTCGATGATCCATCGAAAGAGAATGTCGAGAGCGGCATCTGCCTTTTCACGCGCTGCGGCATCCGTGTCATAATTCGCGACCATGAGGTTCGTATGAATGTTCCCATCTCCTGCATGACCAAAACAGGCTACGGGAATCCCGGTCTCTTCCTGCAAGGATCTCGCGAATCTAACGAGCTCGACCAATTTCGATCGAGGTACGACAATGTCTTCGTTCAGCTTGATCAATCCGGTATCGCGAAGCGAATACGAAAACTCTCGACGCAAGGTCCAGATGGCTTCACAAGCCTCCCGGTCGGTTGCTTCCTCGACATTTTCTGCCCCGACACTTTCCAGCAACTCCCGCAATTTGGCGAGATCGAGCAGCACGGTATTTTTGCGTCCGTCAATTTCGACAATGAGATGTGCGTCGCCATCGGGAAGCATTTCCGGTCCCAGTCGACTGCGTGCAGCCTGCAGAGTAAATCCATCCGTGATTTCCAAACCGGACGGTTGCCATCCGGAATCGAGAATGGTCTGCACGGCAGCAGCAGCCGTTTCAAAATGGGGGAAGGTTGCTGTCAGCATCGCACGAGCCTCGGGATGAGGAATCAGCCGGAGAGTAGCCTTCGTGATCACTCCCAGCATACCTTCGGAGCCAACGAACATTCCAATGAGGTCTAGGCCGGTCTTATTTTTGTGACAACGCCCTCCGGTTTCGAGAATTTCCCCATTTGGCAAAACCACTTCAAGCCCGAGCACATAATGACGGGTCACTCCGTACTTCACACACCGGGGACCTCCCGCATTATTCGCTATCGTACCGCCGACGGAACACTCCTTCAGGCTCGCTGGATCAGGCGGATAGTACCATCCCAGCTCTCGTGCTGCTTCCTGCACATCGTCGAGAATAACCCCCGGCTCAACCACTGCAACTCCGTCACTCGGATTCACTTCGATGATGCTATCCATGTCGCGAACCGAGAGAAGGATTCCACCTTTCACAGGAACACATCCGCCGACGTAGCCCACTCCAGAACCGCGAGTCGTCACGGGAATCTCATTCTCATTGGCATACCGCAAGGTCGCTACGACATCATCTCGCGACTTCGCTCGCACAACGGCATCAGGCATCGCTGCAGCGTGCCAGCGATCTGTTCCGAATTCCTGCCGAACCTCTTCAGCGGTTGAGACGCACTTTTGCCCAACTGCCTCGACGAGTCCGTCGATCCAGTTCAGCTCTGTAATTGTTTCCAAATCTCCCATAACTTAGGCAGGAAGATGATAACGCCGACAACCACTGCCG
>JAKMGR010000290.1 GCA_022424805.1 Verrucomicrobiales bacterium | reverse complement strand
GGTCATTACCGAACAGGGCGGCACCGCCGCCAAAGAGCGGGAAACCGAAGAAAGCTACGGCATCGAAATGACGCTGAATCTCACAGTTCCCAAAGCGAATCAATCAGCCGAAGAACTCTCTGGCCTTAACGATCACCTCCCCAAAATTCTCAACGATTTCGAAAAGCTCGTTGAAAGTGCCGAGGTCTCGCCTTTTTACCACCATCTCTACGAACTGAAAACCCAGCGCATTCAGCAGAAGGTCACCCGTATCGACCAACTGCTCTCGCGCCACAATCTCTACGATACCGAAACCGTTCTGCAGATCAAGCATCCCGAGAGCGGACAGAAGCTACTTCTTATTCAGGGTGAAATGGATGTCGTCTCAGACGGCTCTGACGGTGATCGCTGGCCTGAGTTGGACGACTACATCACGATGTCGCAGTACTACCAGCCCTTCACCAGTTATGGATGGGGCAAGCGAACTTCCAATCCCAATCCGCTTCTTGCCCGCTGGAAAGAGAATCTGAAGAAATACGAGGAAGAGTTCGCGATTGAAGGACTTTCGATCGAGCGAAACAGATTCCTCCGTCAGCAAATCGAAACGCTTGGGCCCGAGATTGCAGACATGGAGGCACGCAGCTACCTCATCGCCGAGGCAGATCCCTTTTTCGTGCTCCCCCTTTCCTTTCTCGGGCGTCGCGATGAAAACGAATTTGGACCCGCAATCGGAGACTACGGAGTCATCATTTACGAAAACCAGATATTTCCCGTCATCGCCGGGGACGCTGGCCCAAGTTGGAAATTCGGTGAGGCCTCGCTTCGAGTTGCGAAAACACTCAATGAAAAAGCGTCACCCTACAATCGACCCGTCAGCGATTTGAAGGTCACCTATCTCATCTTCCCAGGTTCTGCCGACGAGACCAAGGGCCCGCCCGATCTAGAAGCCTGGCATGCCAAATGCAGCGAACTTCTAAACGGTGTTGGTGGGATCAGCGAAAACTATCAGCTCCACCAGTGGGAGGATCTCATCGCAAAAAAGCAGGCGGAGCGAGAAGCGAAAAAAGCGGCTGATTCCGCGGCAGAGGAGGCAGAAGACGATGCCCCCAAGGCTCAGGCCCAACCCGGACAGTAGCCGTCGATTTGAAAGACAGCCCCGACGACGCGAATCCCGGACATTTTCGCACCACCTTTCGACTTGAACTAGTCCGCGCGGCTTGCCTTGGTACGATCGAAACGATCCTGGCGACGTTCGCAATTCTGATTGCGGTAAACCGGTTCGAGTCGGGCCCGGCGGTAAAGGCTCTCATCATCGCAGCACCCGCGTTGGGACTTCTCGGAAGCCTTGTGGTCGTGCCGCTCGCCGTTCGTAACGGCCTCTCGGCAGGCCGTGCTTCAGGAACGATCAGCCTCATCAGTTGCGTCGGATTCGCCATCGCTGCCGCAGGAGCCGAAACCGAATCGATCTTCGTCACGGGAGTTACTCTTGGCATCGGAATCCTCGCCATGGCGATGCCACTGCAGACGCACTACATCCGACGAAACTATCCCAACGCCAAACGGGGGCGCCTCTTCTCCATCACGGTTTTCGTGCGCGCTTTTACCTCCATGATCGTGAGCTGGGGATTTGGAGTTTATCTCGACGTCGATTTCAACCGCTTCCCCGATCTGCTCTGGGTCGTCTCTGGAGCCGCTGCGATCGCTGCGGTTTGCCAGTTTCTTGTTCCGGAAGTTCCCCTGCGAGTCTCGGCCGAGAAACGTCATCCCTTTCTCGAATCGGTCCATGTGACACGACACGACAAAGTATTTATCCGGCTGCTCATCGCTACCATGGTCCTTGGCATCGGGGTTCTCTCCTCCGCCGCTCTTCGTGTCGACTACCTCGCCAATCCTGTGCATGGCCTGCAATTTGATGTCAAAACGATCAGCCTCATAACCGGAATCATTCCCTCGCTGACGCGGCTTCTCTCCACTTTTTTCTGGGGGTGGCTCTTCGATCACGTCAGCTTTTTCCGGATTCGCAACATCGTTAACAGCATCTTTATCGTAGCGACCCTGCTCTACTTCCTCCCCAATCAGATGCTTCCGATTCTCATAGGAAGCGGACTCTTTGGTCTCGCGCGAGGCGGCGGAGAGATCATGTTCAGTCTCTGGGTTACTAAACTCGCGCCAGCGGAAAAGATTGCCGACTATATGTCCGTGCACACGTTTTGCGCCGGGCTTCGAGCGCTCTCCGCTCCTTTTATTGGCTTCTACCTCGTTCAGTGGGCAAACGTTTCGGCTCTCGTCGCGATGACATGTAGCCTGGCCCTCGTGGCGATATTCCTCGTTCAGTCCGGATCCCGCCTCTTTCAGGAGCGGGAGCGGTCCGAGAGTAGGATTTAAAAAAACTGGATTATTCCTCTCCACATCCTATAAAGTTTCCTCATGCCGAATCTCAACAAAGTTATGCTGATGGGGAACATCACCCGCGACCCAGAAGTCCGCTACACCCCAAAAGGAACCGCAGTGACCGATATTTCACTGGCAGTGAACCGATCCTACACCCTCGACGATGGAGAACGCCGCGAAGAAACAACCTTCGTCGACGTCACCTACTGGGGGCGTCAGGCCGAAGTTATTGGCGAATACATGAAAAAAGGTCGGCCCATCTATGTCGAGGGACGACTTCAACTCGACCAGTGGGAAGACAAAAACACCGGGCAAAATCGCTCTCGCCTAAAAATCGTGGGCGACAACTTTCAGTTTCTCGGAGGCCGCGATGGTAACTCCGGAGGAGGGGAAGGCCAGCAACAACAGTCTGCTCCACCGCAACAGCAATCTGCGCCTCCTCAACAACAGCAACAAGCGCCTCCTCAGCAGCAACAGCAGTCATCTCCCCCGCCCGAGCAGCAACAGCCTACTGGCTACGAGCCGATTCAGGACGAGGACGACGACATTCCGTTCTAGGTCGATCAATCTGCTCGAGCCCCCATCACCTCAACCCAGTGACCGAGGAAAAAACGTTTTTCCTGCGGTAAAAGAGTTTCTTCGGCAGGTCCAATAA
>JAKMGR010000242.1 GCA_022424805.1 Verrucomicrobiales bacterium | reverse complement strand
ATTTTCCCGGACTCTGCTCGGAATGGGCGATTTCCGAGGATCGAAAGACTGTCTGGTTCCAAATCGATCCGGAGGCGCAGTATTCCGATGGTGTTCCTGTCGTGGCGCGGCATTTTTTCTTCACCTTTTACTTTATGCGGAGTCCCTGGATTCAGGCGCCCTGGTATAACAATTGGTACTCGGAGAAATACACTCACATTACCTCCTATGGCGATGACATCATCGAAGTCGGTTTGAAAGATGCCAAACCGGATACCCTGCGGTTTTTCGAAGAGGACCTTCTGCCGATTCCAGAATATTTTTACGATGAATTCGGTGAAGACTTCATCAACCGATACGCCTGGCGATTTGTTCCGACCACAGGTCCTTACATTATCAAAGCAGACGACATTCGCAAAGGCCGCACTCTCACACAAACCAGACTCGGGGACTGGTGGGCGGACGATAAGAAATTCTGGCGCTACCGCTACAATCCCGATGAGAGGGAATTCTCCGTGATTCGGGATCCCGAAAAAGCGCTCGAGGCTTTTCTTTCCGGAGACTTTGACATGCAGCGCATTCGCACGCCGGACGTCTGGCAGGAAAAGCTCGATAAGCCTCCTGTAAAAAAGGGCTACATCGTTCGCGCGCAGTTTTACAATCAAACTCCTCGCCCCTGTTATTCGCTACGGCTGAACAAGTCGAAGCCCTACCTTGACGATATCAACATAAGGCTCGGGCTGCAGCACGCTTCCAATTTCGGGCTCGTCCTCGAACAATATTTCCGAGGTAGATACGAACGGATGCAGAGCAGTTCAGACGGGTATGGTGAGTATACGAATCCCGAGGTCAAAGCGCGGAAGTTTTCCGCCGCGAAAGCACGCGAATATTTTGCGAAAGCCGGATTCACCAAATCAGGCGCGGATGGTATTCTCGTCAACGAGCAGGGCGAGCGACTCAGCTTTACGGTAACTACCGGATACAAGCGTCTCACCGACGTTCTCACGATCCTCGAAAGAGAAGCCAGAAAAGCCGGTGTGGAATTTCAGATCGAGATTATCGATTCCACTGCTGCCTGGAAGAAAGTACAGGAGAAAAAGCACGAAATTTGCCTAACTGCGCTGAACCGATCCGTGGAACTTTACCCGCGCTACTGGGATTTCTGGCACAGCTTCAATGCCTACAAAGAGGATGGAAGCGTGAAGCCCGAGACAAACAACTTCACCGTTACCGCTTACCCCGAGTGGGACAAGCTGATCGATCGATACGAGAAGTCAACCGACCTTGCCGAGATCAAGGCCATTGCTTACGAGCTCGAACAAAAAATTCACGACGATGCCGCCTTCATTCCCGGGTGGGTTCGCCCGTATTTTCAATGCGCTTACTGGCGCTGGGTGCAATGGCCGGAGGGATTCAGTTCCCGTCTCGCTCGTGAGCACGATGAACTTTACGTCCATTGGATTGACCCTGACATCAAAGCTGAAACCAAAGCAGCGATAAAAGAGGGGGAAGACTTTGGCGAAACCACACTTACGTTTGATCAGCATCAGCATCAGCATCAGCATCAGCATCAGCAAAAGCCATGATAAAATTCTCTTTCAAACTTCTTCCGCTTTTCGGAACGGCGATTCTCTTCACTTCCTGCGGTGGTGGAGGTGACAGCGACGGATTGGATAACGCATCAGAATTTCCTCCCTACGATAATACCGAGGAGGTAAAAGCTTTCTATAACGCGAGGCCGGAGCGATTTGTTTTTGCCAATCCGGAAGACCTGCCAGCCGATCTGCAGTGGGAAAACGGAATGGACCTGCCGGAAATCGGATCCGACGAGGCTACCAAGGGAGGAACCTTGTATGGCGGTCTTCCCGACTTCCCGAGAACACTGCGCCACGTCGGGCCGGATTCCAATGGAGCGTTTCGTCCCTACATACTCGATGACACGACCATGAACTGGGCGCATCGCCATCCCAATGAAGAGGGATATTTTCCGGGCGTTGCTTCCGAGTGGGCAGTCGATGAAGAGAGCGGCACGGTATATGTGAAGATTAACCCGGAAGCTCGATGGAGTGATGGGGAGCCGATCACGGCGGAGGACGCGATCTTTCCCTTTTATTTCCGGACGTCTGATTACAGCAATGCTCCCTTCGGAAAGAACTTTTTCGAAGAAAAATACACCAACGTGACAATTTACGATGACTATACCTTTTCGGTTACCGTGGCTGATAAGCGTCCCGATTTTGCCTCCTACGTTTTGGAACTGGCCCCGTCTCCTCGACATTTTTACCGGGAGCATGGCCCAGACTTTGTGCAGCGTTACCAGTGGCGTTTTGCAACAACGTCAGGCCCCTATGTGATCAAGAATGAGGACATCAAAAAAGGACGTTCCATTGCCTTGAGTCGACTTGATGAATGGTGGGCGAAGGATAAAAAATTCTGGAAAAACCGCTTCAATCTCGATCGCATAGAATTGACTGTGGTGCGCGACCCGGCCAAGTCGTTTGAATCATTCAAAAAAGGCGACTTCGACATTGCCCGACTGAATCTCTCTGAATATTACTATGAGAAGCTCCCAAACAGCGATCCGCTGGTGCAGAAGGGATACATTCACAAATACACCTTCTACAATGAGATTCCGCGCGGCACCGTGGGGCTCTGGTTGAACACGTCCAAGCCGCCGCTCGATAATGTAAACGTGCGACGTGGCATTCATCATGCGTCCAATTGGGATCTCGTGATCGAAAAGTTCTTCCGTGGCGATTGGGAGCGCCTCAGACCCACCAGCGACGGATATGGTGAACCCAGCCGCACTGATATCGAATCCCGCGAATTTTCGGTGACAAAAGCGGCTCAGGAATTCGCCAAAGCAGGGTTCGATAAACGAGGTCCCGATGGAATTCTGACGAACGATCAGGGGCAGCGCCTTTCCTTTACGGTGACGACAGGTTACAAGACTTTTGGCGATGCGCTTACAATTTTGAAACAGGAGGCTCTCAAGGCGGGAGTGGAATTTCAGATTGAAATCCTCGACTCGACAGCCGGTTGGAAAAAGGCACAGGAGAAAAACCACCAGATCGCGTTGGTTGGGACTGCATCCTCTCCAACTGAATTCTACCCTCGTTACTGGGATTTCTGGCACTCCGACAACGCTCTGGACAACGGCAAGCCAAAGCCTCAGACAAACAATTTTACGATTACAGCCATTCCCGAACTGGACGGTTTGATCGATCAGTACGAAAAGTCCGAGGACCACAATGAAAAAGTCGACCTTGCTCATAAGATCGAAGACATTCTCTATGATCACGCCGCATGGGTGCCGGGCGTGGATATGGTTTTTTACCGGGTCGGGTCGTGGCGTTGGGTCAAATGGCCGGAGCATTTCAACGTCAAACGAAGTGAACTGGAAAGAACCTACTGGCTCCACTGGATCGATGAGGAGGCCCGGGCCGAAACCAGGGAAGCCATGAAATCCGGCAAAACTTTCGAGCCGATCATTAAGGTTTTTGATCAATATAAAGTAGACTGACAAGGCTCCATTCAACCCCGTCGGGTTGATGATCCGACCCTGTAGATTCCCCGATCCAACCCTCTTTCCTTACATGCCCCTCCTTGAAGTAACCGACCTTCGCACCGGATTCGATACCGACTACGGACGGGTCGTCGCGGTAGACGGGGTCGATTTTTCGGTAGAGCGGAATAAGACTCTCGGCATTGTGGGCGAGTCCGGTTGCGGAAAAAGCGTCACGGCGCTATCCGTGATGCAATTGTTGCCGCGGCCCGCGGGAAATATTCTGGGTGGAAGTATTCAGTTTAAAGATCGCGAGTTGGTTGAGGCGACGCCCGATGTCATGGTCGATGTCAGGGGCGACGAGATTGGGATGATTTTTCAGGAGCCAATGACGGCCTTGAATCCTGTCCAGAAAATCGGACGCCAAGTCAGTGAAGTCTTTATTCTTCACAAGAAGATGGACAAAGCTACCGCTCGCGAAGCTTCGATCGACATTCTCGAAAAGGTCGGCATTCCATCACCTGAAATTCGGATCGACGAGTATCCACACCAGCTCAGTGGCGGGATGCGGCAGCGGGTCATGATCGCGATGGCGCTGGGCTGTAAACCGGACCTTCTCATTGCGGACGAACCGACAACGGCCCTCGACGTTACGGTGCAGGCACAGATTCTGAAATTAATCAGCGACCTGCAGGCCGAGATGGGAATGGCCGTGATTCTCATCACTCACGACCTTGGGGTGATTGCCGAGACTTGTGACGAAGTCGTCGTGATGTATGGCGGTCGCATTGTCGAGCGCGCACCGGTGCTGGAGCTTTTCGCCAATCCTCAGCACGCCTACACCAAGGGATTGCTTCGTTCGATTCCGAGGCTGGACCGTAAGCGAAAAACGAAGCTGCCAACGATCGAGGGCAATGTTCCCTCGCTCGACAAAATGCCATCGGGTTGCCGGTTTTCGACCCGCGCCGATATCGAGCATGACGAGGCATCCATCACGAATCGCCCTGCCTACGGGGAAATTTCGCCCGGTCACTGGGTTGAGAAGTGTCCCTATTGCTATCAGCCAGATTAAGGATGAAGCCACTTTTATCAGTCGAAAACTTGAAGATGCACTTCCCGGTGAAGGGGGGGGTCTTTCTTCGCTCGGTTGCTTCGTGCAAGGCGGTCGACGGGGTTTCGCTGATGATTCACGAGGGTGAAACGCTTGGGCTCGTAGGAGAGTCAGGATGCGGGAAGTCGACTCTTGGTAAGTGTATGGTTCGTCTCCTTGAGCCCACCGGAGGTCGTGTTGATTATGACGGTTCCGACATTACTCACATGAAGCGACACGACCTGCTTCCGAAACGGCGAGATCTGCAGATGATTTTTCAGGATCCGGCCGAGTCGTTGAATCCTCGACATACCATTGGCGAAATCGTTTCCGAGCCCTTCATTATTCACGGAATCGGCGACCGGCAGGAGCGTTTGGCAAAAGTGGGTGAGCTGTTGGAGAAAGTGGGGCTCAGTGCCTCAGCAGCGGAGAAGTTTCCTTTTGAATTTTCCGGCGGTCAGCGTCAGCGAATCGGGATTGCGCGCGCGATTGCATTGAATCCAAAGATGATCATCTGCGATGAGCCTGTTTCCGCGCTTGATGTGTCAGTGCAAAGTCAGGTCCTCAACCTGATGATGGATCTGCAAAGCGATCTCGGATTGAGTTATCTTTTCATTGCTCATGACCTTGCTGTTGTGCGTCACGTTTCCGATCGGGTTGCGATTATGTATCTGGGCAAAATCATGGAGATCGCCGACGCCGATGCGATCTATGAAAACCCGCGTCACGCCTACACGAAGGCGCTGATATCAGCTATTCCGATTCCTGATCCCACGAAACGAGAAGACCCGCGATTCCTGGAGGGCGATGTGCCTTCACCAATCAATCCGCCCGAAGGGTGTGCTTTTGGACATCGTATGGATCATCCGAAGTGGAAGGAGAGTGTGGGAATGGATCTCGCGCTGCGGGAAGTCGGGCCGGGGCATTGGGTGCAACCCTGCCCGTGCTGCACGAATCTGTAGCGGGCTTCTTTGGGGCCGGAAGATACAGTGGTCAAAGTGAGAGGCCTCCTTACTAAAGTCGCGTCTTCCGGGGGCGAAGACCGCGGCCTCAGCGTCTGCAGCGAGGCTTTTACACCTCCACTTCCCATCCTTCGCGGTAGTCGCGACGGATGACTTTGTCGAGTTCGGGGTGTCCTTTCACTTTCATCTTCTCGGCATCCCACCGCAGTTTTTTGCCGGGAGTTTTCTGGGCAAGACATCCTAACAGAACCGTCTCGGAGAATGGTCCGGCGTGGGCGAAATCGGATTGGCCACGTTCGGTTTTGCCCTCGATGGCGTCGAGCCACTGCTTGTAGTTATCATCGTCGCGAGCGCGCTCCAGGCTTGGCTTGGGAAATTCAAAGCCGTCGAGAAGGCTGCTCGGCTTCACGAACCAGATGTCCTGCTTGCGATTGAAGAACAACTTGCCGTGCTCCCCGATGATGACGCTCTCGTATCTCTTGTAATCGACGCCTTCTAGGATTTTTTCGTTGGGACGATTGAATTCTCCGGGAATGAGTCGCCAGTTTTCGCGATCAAACTCGGCGCCGATCTGACCATCATACCAAGTCAATTTGACGCCTTTGTCAGGAAAGTCGTATTCGATGGTGGAATGTATCGGGGCGGAGAGGTCGGTATTGCCTTCTTCCTTCGCTTTGATAGATTTGGGCGCGCCGAGATCGAGTGCCCAATACGGCATGTCCATAATGTGGCAAGCCATGTCGCCCAGTGCACCCGTTCCAAAATTCCACCATCCACGCCAGGCGAAAGGAGCGATCTTCGGGCTGTAGTCGACCCATTCGGCTGGACCGATCCACTGCTCCCAGTCGATTCCGAGGGGGACGTCTTCTTTTTCGGGCAGGGTTTTGAAACCCTGCGGCCAGATCGGGCGGTTGGTCCAGGCGTGGACTTCAGAAATTTTTCCGAGTAGCCCGGCGCGAAGCAATTCGATGACACGTCGCATGTGGCTGTTTGCGTGTGCCTGGTTTCCCATCTGGGTTTTGACGCCGGTTTTTTCCGCGACTTCGGTCAGCATCCGAGCTTCCCAGATGGAGTGGGTGAGTGGCTTCTGGCAGTAGACGTGCTTGCCGGCCTGCATCGCGAGAAGGCTTGCATGAAAGTGATGGTGATCGGGGGTTGAGACGGTGACGGCGTCCACTTTATCACCCATGTCAGCGATCATTTCCCGGTAGTCGGTGTAGAATTTCGCCTCCGGATATTGGCTGCGTGCCTTCTCGATCGAAGCAAGGCGGGATTTGGTTCGAGAATCGGTGTTGGCCTGGCTGATTTTTTCGGCGTCGACGATATCGACGAGTGCGACGCAGGCCATGCCGGCGTTCACGCTACCTTTGATGTCAGCATCGCCTTTTCCGCCGGTGCCAATTCCGCCGAGCTGAACTCGTGAGTTGGCACCCCAGACATGAGAGGGGACAAATTGAAATCCGAAGGTGCTCGCTGCCGAAGCGGTAGCGGCTTTCTTGATGAAATTGCGGCGGGATGAAGAAGTGGAATCGCTAGATGGCATGGATGAATCTTGAAAGATCGAGAGAACTTCGTCCATTGCGTATTTCAGGCAGGTGCAAAATCCACGAAACCGCGATCGCGATCAATCTGGATCAGTCTGACGCGGATCGTTTCCCCGGCTCTCAATGGCGGGGCATTGGTTCGACTGCGAAATTCGTTTCGTGGTCGATCAAAGAAATACTCGTCGTAGCGCGGAAGGTCGCTTTTTCGGATCAGTCCACGAATCAGCAGATCGTCCAGCTCGACGAAAACTCCGATGGGCCGCACTTCCTGGAT
>JAKMGR010000240.1 GCA_022424805.1 Verrucomicrobiales bacterium | reverse complement strand
CACTTCCTCGGCAAAAGTAACCAGTCCGACGGCATCCTGTTGGCGGATCAGCAGATAGCTGAGAGCGGCGGCGAGATAACGAGCATATTCAAATTTGGAGAGATTTCCCTTTCCTCCCAGGCTCGTTGCTTCGTCGCCGGAGTAGTTCATCGAGCCGGACGCATCGACCAGGAGGGTGACGCGCATGTTGGTCTCTTCGATGAACTGCTTGATGTAATAACGATCACTTTTTCCGTAGACTCGCCAGTCGAGATTACGAAGATCGTCACCAGCAACATACTGCCGGTGCTCCGCAAACTCGACTGAGAAACCTTTGTGCGGACTCGTGTGGCGCCCGTTGATGGTTCCCTCTTTTGCGCTGCGCGCCAAAAACTCCAGGCGCCCGATCATGTTAATGATCTCGGGAGGAAGGAGTTCGCTAAAGGAGGGTTGGGTCGTTTCCGACATGAGAAAGAATCGGTCGAAATCCGGGAGGATCAGATATCGAGATCAGCGCTCGGCTGGAAAGTTTCGACGAGGCGATTCACGATGTCATCACTGGTGACTCCGGCGGCCTCGGCATTGAAAGTTGTGAGAATGCGGTGGCGAAGCACAGGCAATGCGACAGCGCGAACATCGGCCGTCGTCGTGTGGTAGCGCCCCTGGAGAATCGCGCGGGCCTTGGCAGCAAGGATCAGGTAAATTCCGGCACGTGGCCCAGCACCCCATGCGACCATTTCGCGGACGAAATCAGGAGCATCTTCTGTTTTCGGACGAGAGGCGCGCGCGATCTGCGAAGCGTAAGCGATGACGTGATCAGCGACTGGAACACGGCGCACAACCTCCTGCAATCGCAGCACGGCCTCTCCGCTTAGCTGAGCCTCAAGGTTGGCCTTGTAGGTTCCCGTTACGCGTTTGATGATAGCTTCCTCTTCTTCCGGCGTGGGGTAGTCGACCCGGATATTGAACATGAATCGGTCGAGCTGCGCCTCGGGCAGTGGGTAGGTTCCCTCCTGCTCGATCGGGTTCTGCGTAGCGAGCACGAAAAACGGCTCTGGCAGTGGGTAGGTTTCTTCTCCGATTGTGACGTGGTGCTCCTGCATCGCCTCAAGGAGAGCTGCCTGCGTTTTGGGCGGGGTCCGGTTGATCTCGTCCGCGAGAATCATGTTCGCAAAGATCGGGCCACGGACGAATTTGAAGATCCGTTTTCCGGTGCTCATATCCTCCTCGAGAACTTCCGTTCCCGTGATGTCAGCAGGCATGAGATCCGGGGTGAACTGGATTCGTTTGAATTCCAGATCGAGAACCTCCGAGAGCGTCGAGACCAGCAGCGTTTTTGCGAGTCCTGGAACACCGACCAGCAGCGCATGGGATCGACAGAATATCGAAATGAGAAGCTGCTCAATAACTTCGTCCTGGCCGACGATAACAAGCCCGAGTTGCTCGCGCATCGACTCGTAGGCGCGTTTGAGTTCTTCGATAACTTCCTTGTCTGAACTACCAAGTTCCTTCTGTGATTCAGTTGCTGTATCTGCCATGAAATGAAGTGAGATAAAATGAGAAAAAAGCACGCCCTGAGGAGGTGCGAAGGCGGAGACACTGATCCGCAATATCCAGACCATACGATAGCTTTTTTCCGTCTGTCGAATCCGATTTTTGCGCGATGGCGGGTAAGAAAGTAAAACGTTATTGCTAATACAACCGTTATGGATACTCGACCTATAGTTCCTTGATCGTCGTCGTAAATTGCGACTGCATGTTGTCGCCGTCTGCAATCACCCAGAATCCACGCGCTTTGACGGGTTCCGCGGACTTGCTCGTCCATGCCAAAGCCCTTGTTTGGGAGGTGTCGCAACGAGGGTTTTGTGAAACGGGGAGATGCTCGGTTTTTCTCGTGACTCGCCGATCCATTCTTCCTGAGGGAGAAGGTGAGAGCAGTGAGTTTTTTTTTCGATGCTTTCCGAACTCCCGTCCAGCATGCTCTCTAACTCCTTGACCCACCCGGTAGCTGCAATTCTTTCCGGTGGATTCAGCTTTCGGTTGTCAGTTTCGATCACTCCAACGCGGAGAAGGGCATCGGCGCGCACATTTTCTCAGTTGGGGTCGGCGATCTGTTTCTGAGTGCCTTCAGTTGCCCCGGCTACGGCGAATTCGCTTATTTCACGGGTTTTCGGGAAAACAAAGAGCAACGCCGAAGCGGAATTTTATATCGCAATCTCGACGCCTTCCTCGGAGAAAGCGACCTCGTTGGGTCCGGTTCCATCAAATGAGAGCACTCGCCATTTCGATTCCGATCCGATCGGAATTACGGCGAGCGAAGCGGTGGCAAGGAGTGCAGAAATGAAATTCATGCAAGGAAAAGGAGCCCGATCACGTCCCTATCTTCGTTGTGGAAAATTTGAACCGGAGAGACTTTCGGGTTACCGAACACAGTATCTATCGACGTATGAAAGCGATTCAACTTACGATTTGCAGTCTTTTCCTGGCAGTTCTCCCGGCCTTCTCGGCAGAGCCTGCGGTTCCTCCAATCACGGAAAAAAATCCCGATGTGAATGAAATTCCCGACAACGTCGAGGTCGCGACCTTTGGCGCGGGATGTTTCTGGTGCGTAGAGGAGTTCTTTCATCAGACACCCGGAGTTGCATCGACCGTTTCGGGATATATGGGAGATACGAAAGAAACTGCCGAATACAAAAAGGTCAGCTCAGGACGGACCAAGCACGTCGAAGTGGTGCGCGTTTATTTTGATCCCAAGGTATTGCCCTTCGACAAGTTACTCGATCGATTTTTTGAGCTTCACGACCCAACGACTTTGAATCGTCAGGGCTATGATCGCGGCATACGCTATCGTTCCGTCGTTTTTTACGAGAACGATATGCAGAAGCTAGCGACTGAGAAGAAGATCAAAGAGCTGACCGCGGCCGAAGCATTTGATGATCCCATCGTGACCGCGATCGAACCCGCGATGGAGTTTTACCTCGCTGAGGAGTATCACCAGAATTACGCCCGTGAGAATCCCGACAATCCCTATCTCCAAAACGTTCTCTTCCCCAAGCTGAAAAAGCTCGGGCTGAAGATTCCGACAAAGGGCGGGGAGTAGCCCATCGAGCCGATCAGGAGAACGCGATCAAACAGGGTTGAGTCGAGCACCTGACCCTGTCAGGTCGACGATTCTACAGGGTTGTATGCTGCTTCGTTGGCATCACGGACGTTATCTCCCTGTGTGGAACTAGTCTCGCCACTTCACAAACGATTCACGGCGATTTCATTTTCGCTTCATACGCCATTCATGCTGGGTCTGCAGGGTGGGGGCATGAACGATGGCGATCGCACAGACACACTTGTTTCCTTCGATGAGCTGCTCTGGTTTGGAAAAACGCAGATTCTCGCCTGTCTCTTTGGGATTTTCCTGCTGGGTGGACTCATGCTGACTCGCTACTGGTTGCCGGATGTGAATCTCTCCCGGTCCGATCTGCTTTTCCTCTATGCGCTGTCTCTGCAAGCTGCCTTGGTTGCTTTCCGCCTCGAGCACAAGGACGAGATCATCGTGATTTTAGCTTTCCACTTTCTCGCGACATTGATGGAGTGGTTCAAAACCTCCCCCGCAATTGGCTCCTGGGCTTACCCGGATGAGAATGTTCTCTTTCGAATCTAC
The DNA here is from genome assembly GCA_022424805.1 of Verrucomicrobiales bacterium. GTDB lineage: Bacteria > Verrucomicrobiota > Verrucomicrobiia > Verrucomicrobiales > DEV007 > Arctic95D-9. The sequence goes on along the minus strand of JAKMGR010000240.1, from coordinate 838 downwards.
CAGGTGCCGATGTTTGCCGGGTTTCTCTATTCGGCCGTGGGAAGTTACATCGCCCGCTCGTGGAGATTGTTTGAGTTTCGCTTCACGAATTATCCACCTGTCTGCATGACCGTGGTCCTCGCGGTGCTGGCCTACGGAAATTTTTTCACCCACCACTTCACAGTCGATATCCGATGGGTTCTGATTGTTGCGTCGGTTGTGATGTTTGCCCCTTGTCAGCTGACGATTCGGACGGGGAAACGCGACCGCACCATCCCAATTCTCGTAGGGCTGGCCTTCGTGGCTCTCGCGATCTGGGGAGCGGAGAATATTGGAACCTACGCCCGCGCCTGGATGTATCCGGGGCAGGAGGACGGATGGGAGATGGTCAGCTTTCAGAAATTCTGGGCCTGGTATCTGCTGATAATCCTGAGCTTTGTGCTCGTGTCTCTGGTCCGCTTTCGCGACGAAAAATCGACTCGCCCCAGCGTGTAGAAAAGTGCTAGGGTTACGAGAGTCGAATGATCCGAATTCCTCTCCAACTGACGATTCTGGCGATGTCCCTGCCGGTCTTTGCATCCGAGCCTTATGCGGGATATTCCGAAGCGGCGAAAAAGCGTCTCGGGGCGGGAGAAGTGTTACTTCTCCCGCAGCGGCCAGACGAAACCGAGGAAACCGACAAGCGCTTCGTGACGATGGCAAAACTGCTCGACGGATCACGAGAGATGATATGGAACGTGATTCACGACAAGGAAGGTGCCGAAAAATTTCTGGACGGCGTTCTCGAGTCGAAAGTGATTTCGAAAGGCGAAAACGAAATGGTCGTGGTGCAGAAAACGCATGTGGGAGGCCCAAAGGG
>JAKMGR010000232.1 GCA_022424805.1 Verrucomicrobiales bacterium | reverse complement strand
GTTTTCCCTTCCCGAGGACGACACTTCCCGCGCTTTGCAGGTTGCAATGGCGAAGATCCCGGAAAAATTTCGCGAGGTGATCACTCTGAAGATCTGGGGTGAACAAACCTTCGACGAGATCGGGAAGACTCTTGAGATTTCTCCGAACACCGCTGCTTCGCGTTACCGATACGGGATGGACGCGCTCCGCCGCTGCATCTCTCGCGAAGCGATTGAGATTGGAGTGTGAGTTTTTGGCACATTCTTCTTTGCTATTCAGGAGTGGTCGGGAATCAGTAATTCCTACTGAATCTCTTTTGCCATGCCTCGCCCCATTCCCGCTGCCGACCTCCCACCTGTCGAGCGTCTCCGACAGATCATGCATTTGCTCCGATCACCGGGAGGATGCCCGTGGGACGCGGAGCAGACGCACGAGTCATTGCTCAAGCATCTCATCGAGGAGTCTTATGAAGTCGCTGAGGCGGTTCGTGGCGGAAATGATGCGGAGATCATAGACGAGCTTGGCGATTTGCTCCTGCAGCCGGTCTTTCATGCCGAGATCGCTTCAGAAGACGGACGATTCACGCTCGATGACGTTGCACAAGCAATCTGTGAAAAGCTGATTCGTCGTCATCCTCATGTCTTTGGAGATGCAGTGGCGGATGATCCTGATGCCGTGTTGAGCCAGTGGGAGAAAATCAAGGCAGGGGAGAAAGGCGAGCCGGATGCCGAGATGGATGAATCGCCCAAGCCGTTTCTCAAAAAGGCAAACGATGGCGTGCCTGCATTGATGGCGGCGCAAAATATCCAGAAGAAGGTGGCGAAGGTTGGATTCGACTGGCCTGATCTGGAGCCTGTTCTCGAAAAAATTCGCGAAGAGGTTCAGGAAACAGAGGAAGCGCTCGCTGTGGATGAGAGTTCTGATGATGTCGCGGAAGAAATCGGAGATTTGCTCTTTGCGGTGGTGAATCTGGCTCGCAAATCGGGGCACGAAGCGGAATTGCTCCTTCATCGGGCCAATCGCAAATTCGTTGATCGATTTCAGAAGGTGGAAGCCAGGCTCATGGACGAAGGATCTACGTTGGAGCAAGCGGATTTGAAAGCGATGGATGCTGCCTGGGAAAAGGCAAAATCAAAGCTCTGACTTTTCGTTGTCGCCTTCGCAAAATCGGCTTATCCTTTCCTACGCGTTTTTTGCAATTTCAACGTGACAACCCTTGTAAGTCGTCAAACGCTACCCCGAGTCCTTCTTCGATGATATTTTCGCGTAAGATCTTTCTTTTCCCTCCCCTCGTGGGCGCGGCCTTTCTGCTGACTGGGTGCCAAACCACAGAATCGGGGCCCGTCACGATTTCCAAAGTGAATCCATATCACTTCGATTCCATGCGCGTCATCAAGACGGACGACGAGATGATCAAGTTTGAGCAACGTCGCCATGTATATGGTGCTGTTGAATGGGAAGAGTTTCGCGAGAAAGAGGGTTACTACTATACTGTCTTCTGGAATACGAAGAACAAGACCCCAGCCACCGTGCAATTTGAGTATTGTCTTGCAGCGACGGGGCCTCAGGTCCACACCAAGGAAATTCATGTTTCCGATCCCAAACGACGGAACGCTACGCGCTTCGAGGTTGTTGGGGACGAGTATCACATCAGCGGACGCGTGACGCAGTGGCGTGCGACGGTTGTGGAAAACGAAGTTGTCGTTGCCGAATACAAATCGTTCCTCTGGAAATAATCCTCAACCTTCCTTCCTCTTTTCCAGCGAAACCGAGAGAGCCTGTTATCTGACTACGCTGTGAGTGCTAAAGAATCCATACTCGTCGGATGCCTTGGATCAGTCGCCTGGGTCCGAGTTGGTGGGCCTGCGAATCAGGAAAACGCGGGCCAGATCCGCGAATTCCTTCGAGGCCGATTCGAGAGCGGATGGTCAAAGTTCGTCATCGATCTGCAGGATTGCATTGGTATCGATTCCACCTTTATCGGGATGCTGTATCGTTTCGCTGTCGACGTGATGAAAAAAGATGACTCAGGCACCGTTGATGTCATTCATCCTGGAGATCGGAACGAGAGATCAATTCGAAAGCTGGGGCTCGATTCCATGATTCGCATTGATCGCGATGGAGAGAATTGGAGTGAGAAAAAGTCGCTGGTGGAAGAATATTTGAAGCATCCCCTCTGCGACAGTTCACATACCAAGGAGGAGCGGGCGGAGCTTGTTCTCGACGCTCACGAGGCCTTGATTGAAGCGAGCGAAGAAAATCGAAGCCGCTTCTGCGATGTTGTCGAGTATCTGAAAAAGGATATGGAGGAGCATAGCAGCGAAGGCTAGGGCTCCTGCCGATCACCATTGCTCATGGAACATGTTTTATACGGAGCTGCTTTGGTGATTCTTGCCGGAGTTGCTGTTTTTCTATGGAGAAAAGAGCATCTATCTGCTCTTCGTTTCGCGAGTGAGAAAGATGCCATCGCGAGTGAGAAGGATGCCATCGAGGTGGAAGAGCGGCGGATGTTCGGATTCCTTCACGGGCTGGGCGAGGAGCTGCAGGAGGATACCTCACCCTCCAACATGCATTCCTATGTGGTGAATGGCGTGGTGGAGGTCATCGGCGCCAGCGCGGGCATTCTATACCTGCTCGATGGAGATTCGAATCAATTGGTGCCCGTGGCCCAGACCGAAAGGCTTGCCCCTGTCGTGCCGCTGCCGACAGAGATCCTCGCTTTGGAGGATGAAGAGAAAGTGGAGAGGCGATACAAAAACTACATTCGCCTGTCTCCTATCCCGGACGAAGGAAATTTACTTGCCGAGACGCTGAAGGTTGAAGGCAATCTTCATTTACCTGATTTGTCTTCTCAGGACGATTTTGCGAGAAATGAAAACCCTTTCCTGACCGATGTGGCATATCTGGGCGCACCTCTGGTTTATGGGCAAAAGAGAGTCGGGATGCTCGCGATCATTAAGCAAGGAGTGGGAACGTTCACCGAGAACGACCGGGAAGTTTTCAACAGTGTCGCCGAGCAGAGCGCCTATGCTCTCGGCAGCGCGATCATTCACTCTGAAGTGAATGAAAAACGCCGCCTCGAGCGGGAGCTAGAGCAAGCGGGCGAGATTCAGAAAGTTCTGCTTCCACGGAATTCTCCAGCGTTGAGCGATTACGAGGTCGCTGCAGATTACCGAGCCGCACGGATTCTCAGCGGAGACTACTATGACTATCTGCGAGTCGACGACGATCGCTACGGCATCGCGATTGGCGATGTTTGCGGGAAAGGCGTCGCCGCCTCGCTGATCATGGCGATGTGTCGGACCAATCTTCGAGGGCGGACTTCGGAAAACCTTTCTCCGGCTTCCGTATTGCACGAGGTAAACCGCCTGATTTTTCCCGACATCAAAGAAGATCTCTTCGTGAGCCTGCTCTACCTGATCCTGGAGCGCGGCTCAAACGAAGTCACCCTGGCGAGAGCTGGTCACGAGCCACCGATTCTTTTCCGTCGTGAGACAGGGGAAATCGAAATGATCGAGCCCCCGGGACTCGCGGCGGGTATTGACGAAGGCCCCGTATTCAAGCGCTCCGTAAAAGATCACCGCTTCACGATGGAGACGGGAGACATCCTGCTTCTCTACACCGATGGTGTCATCGAGAGTGAGAACCGAATCGGGGACGAATACGGCATCGAGCGTCTCTGCGCCGCTGTCAAAACTAATTCTTCCTCCTCGTCGGAGGATCTCGTTCATGCCATCAATAAGGAGGTAATCACCTTTTCCGAAGGAATGGCGCAAACTGACGACATCACCTTGATTGCAATAGAGAAACGGTGAATAGTCCCGCCCCTCCTAAAGCAGGGTGGCTGATGCCGGGCGTCAATTCTTGGTGGTGCTGCAATACCAGTTTATTTTTACAAAGACAACCGATTCCCACCACGCACACGCAGAATCCCTAGTTCCTGACGATGG
>JAKMGR010000219.1 GCA_022424805.1 Verrucomicrobiales bacterium | reverse complement strand
ATGTGGCAGCGCGCGCCTCTGCTACTTCGAGGGCTTTTTGGACAACCAATCCGGAATCGAGATCGCCTGCTTTGGTAAAGTCCGCTATCTGCTTTTTGAGGGCATTCACGTAAACGGTCTCGATTTTCAATCGGACGGGAGCCATATTGCGAGTGAGGCGGGCCGCGTGATCATGATAGGTGGCCTGCACCTTAGCGAGATCGGGATGTTCGCTCGTTTGGCCTGGACCATGGCTGCCGAGGTTTTCGATTTCTTTTTTGAAAAGAAGAAGATTCTTGAGGTTTCCGTTTTTCTGGGCCTCATCGGCAAGCGATTGCACGCGGTTTCGATAAGAATCCTGAAGCTTTCGAATCGGTTCCTCGGCTTTCGTCATCGCAGCCTGGTATTTGCCGGTCAGCTCCGCGAGCTGGGCAGGGAGAGGCAACACTTTGTTATCCGCACCAGTCGAATCCTGCGAAAAGGAAAGTCCGACGCAGGACAAAGCAAACGATGCGGCAAGCTGGGGGATGAGTTTCCCAAAAGACATGTCAAATCCTAGCTGATAGGAGTGCGAGGTGTCAACGCAACCGGGGGACGTGGATGCCGGTGGAAAACATTATGTCATCTGTAGTTTTCCCCCTTGCGTAAGAGGCCTGCGCCCCTACGTTCCCGCGAAAATTTCCTTATATTATGAGCACACGCAGAGTTCTCGTCGCCGATCCGATTGCTGACCGCGGGATCGAACTTCTTCAAGAGGCTGAAGGCATCGAAGTTGATGTTCGCACCGATATTGGAGCCACCGCTGATCGGGCTGAGCAGGAAAAAATGCTGGTGGAGTTGATTTCGAATTACGAGGGCCTGATCGTCCGTTCGGGAGCCCAGGCTACCGCTGCTGTTATTGAAGCGGGATCCGGAACCTTGCGCGCCATAGGTCGTGCGGGAGTCGGGGTCGACAATATCGATATCCCAGTCGCTACCAAGCATGGTGTCGTCGTGATGAATACGCCGGCGGGAAATACGATTTCCACTGCGGAGCATGCTTTCACTCTCATGATGTCGCTCGCACGGCACATTCCGCAGGGACACCAGTCTGTTGTGGAAGGGCGTTTCAAAGAGGGGCGCAAAGCCTACAAGGGAGTCGAGCTCTACAACAAGACGCTCGCGATTCTCGGTATGGGACGCATCGGTGGAGAGTTCGCTCGTCGTGCCATGGGCTTCGGCATGCGAGTTCTTGCGTATGATCCTTATCTCGCCGCGAGCAAGGCGAAGAATATGCGTGTCGAACTTTGCGAGACAGTCGACGAAGCGGTGAAGCAGGCTGATTTCATCACGCTTCATATGCCGAAAACTCCGGAGACAACTCACCTCATCAATGCCGACCGCATCAAGCTGATGAAGCCGGGAGTTCGTATCGTGAACTGCGCTCGTGGAGGTCTCATCGACGAGGCTGCTCTGCTCGAAGCAGTCAAGGAGGGGACCGTTGCCGGCGCCGCTCTCGATGTGTTCGAGGATGAGCCGCCATCTGCAGATTACGAATTGCTCTCTCGCGAGGAAATGGTCTTCACCCCGCACCTCGGTGCCTCGACAGAAGAAGCGCAGGAAAATGTCGGAATTCAGATCGCCGAGGCGATACGAGATCGACTTCTTTCCGGCTCTGTCGTGAATGCGATCAACATGCCGAATCTCGACGAAGATACGCTCAAGGAAATTGGGCCGTATCTCAGCCTCGCAGAAACGCTTGGAAAATTTGCGAGCCAGGTCGGGCCGAAGCAACCCGATTCCTTCCGGATCGATTACGTCGGCACGGTCAGCGACATCGACACCACACTGGTGACTCGTTCGGCGCTCAAAGGATATTTGGAAGATGGACTGACTTCCGGATCCGCAAACTACCTCAACGCCCCGGCTCTGGCCGAAGATCGCGGTCTGCAGGTGACCGAAAGTCGCCCTACAGGGGCTTGTGACTACACGGATCTTCTCAGTGTGAAGGTTGGAAACGACGATGACTCTGTGATTTTGGCAGGAACCTTTTTCGGTAACCAGGCACGCCTCGTTCGCATTCGAGATCACAGCATCGACGTGAATCCGGAAGGATGTCTGCTCATTTTTGAAAACACAGACGCTCCCGGTGTCGTGGGTGCACTTGGCCAGGTTCTCGGCAAGCACGGCATCAATATCGCAAACATGTCGCTGAGTCGAACTCAGGTGGGCGGTAAAGCACTCAGTGTCTTAAATGTCGATACGGAGATTGGCGAAGAAGTGATCGAGGAAATCCTCGATGTCGAAGGGATCCAGAGCGCGCGCTCCGTGGTTCTGTAGGCCTACAGGGACTGCACCTTAATCCGCGTCGTTACCTCTTGTCCCGTTCGTTGATCGCGGGCAACGACTTCGTGTTCACCCGGCTTGAGAACGAGCCAACGCCGGTCGCCCTCTGTTTCGATAGTCAGACTGGGGCTACTCCACTCGATTTCTTCGTTTCCGCTTCCGGCGATTTTGAGGGGAAAGCGGCTTCCGTCCCCGGGAAGGTCAGGATCGAGAAAGGCGGCTGTTCCTTCCAGCGGACTGATAATGCGGAAGGGAGGGGGAGATTCGTTCTCCCGGATAGGCATCAGTGCTGCCAGGTCTCGCAGATCGTTTGCTTCACTTCTCCACCAGTTGGAGTAGTCGGAGGAAAGCAGGGTTTTTCCGGACTCGTCGTATTCGTCCGGGGTCGCCGATTCTGGAAGAGACTGATTTACGAACCACTCCTGACGCAAGCGATGGTCTGGGAGGGAGGCAGTGGGCGGCGGAGTTTTTCCGTTGAGTTCATCAACCTGGATCGTGATGGCATTGGCTGGCTGAGCATACCAGCCAGGCTCGTTTTCACGATGCAGGCGAATCATCACTTCCCGAAAAATGGGAGCGGCTCCCATCGCGCCGGAAACTTTATTGAGGGGGCGATTATCAAACCGTCCTACCCAGACACCGACGGTGTAGGCCGGGGTGTAGCCGATTGTCCAGTTGTCACGAAAGTCAGTCGAGGTGCCTGTTTTCGCCGCGCAGCGGAAAGGCAGATTCAGAGGGGACCGCAATCCAAAGGCCTCGGCCCGGGCGCGTTGGTCGGAGAGAATGTCAGCAATCAACCAGGCTGCGTCAGGGTCGAATCGCTGTGTTGCCTGAGGAGAGGGGTCAGAGTTTTTTCGGTTTAGTCGAAACGGTTTCCATTCACCGAGCCTGGCGAGGCAGGCATAGCCATTAGTGAGTTCGAGTAGGCGGACTTCTGCGTTGCCGAGGGTGAGGCCGAGGCCGTATTCGGTCGCGTCCTCGGCCAGGCTTGTGAATTGAAGCTGTTTTGTCAGGGTGTTGTGAATCAGTTCCGGTCCGCCCATTTCATCGAGCAATTTCACGACGGGAACGTTCAGGGAATTCGCAAGGGAGTGACGGATCGAAACAGGGCCATGAAACTGGCGGTCGAAATTTACCGGTTGGTAGGTACCGGTCGAAGTGACATATTCGATCGGCGTGTCGGCGAGAATGTTCGCAGCGGTGTATCCGCGCTCGAGGGCGAGCAGGTAGGTGAATGGTTTCAGAGTCGATCCCGCCGATCGTGGGGTCCAAGCTCCATTGAGTTGGCCCGCGCGTGAGGAGAAGAAAGAGCGCGAGCCGGACAATGCGAGAACGTCTCCGGTAGAATTTTCGATCACCACGACAGCTGCCTGAAGGTCGTTGGTTTCATTCGACTGATGAGCCAGCCTGGCAAGATTCGCGGAGACAGCGGATTCTACAAATCGTTGCAAGATGAGATCGAGCGTCGTCTCAACTCTGCGGCCCGTCTCCGAGGCAGCGGTGACTACGTCGGAATCCAGATCACGAATCAGGTCTACAAAATGCGGAGCGTGGAAAGTTTGAGCGGGTCCGGGGAGGAAGTGCAAGTTCTCTTGCTTTGCTGCATCGAATTGTTGTTCTGTGAGGAAAGCTTCTTCAATCATGCGCCCCAGGATCCATGCCTGCCGGAGTTGAGCGCCTTCCAGATTCCTCCACGGATTGAGCCGGGATGGCTTGTTGGGAAGGCCGGCCAGCAGGGATGCTTCGGCGGCGGAAAGATCATTCATGGGTTTGCCAAAATATCCGAGCGCCGCGGCACGGGCTCCGGTGTATTGGTTTCCGTAAGGCAGACGATTCAGGTAGGCCGTGAGGATGGACTCCTTGTCGGCAAACATTTCCAGTTTTCTAGCGGTGAAGATCTCGATGAACTTCGTTCTAAAGGATCGAGGTCTCGGTTTGGAATAGAGCTTCACAGTTTGCTGTGTAATGGTCGAAGCACCGGAGACAAATCGCCGTTTTGTCAGGGCATCGAAGGCGGCGCGACCCATTCGCAAAGGATCAATCCCATTATGAGAAAAAAAGCGGGAGTCCTCAGCCGCTAGCGTGGCATCGATGAGAACCTGAGGGAATTCGTCAAACTTCGCCGGATCGTTGGCACGAAACTCTCCGTCGAGCAGGCGTCGCACCGGCCGTCCTTCACGATCGACAAAGAGCAATCCCTGTGGCGGCGACGAAACGATCCCCTCGGGGAGAGGAAAGAAAAGCGGAACGATGTAGAGCAAGTTTCCGAGAGCGATCGCAAGAATCGCGATGGCCCAGAGAGTCTTACGCTTCCAGTTCATCTCCCAAGATCGGAATGCAGATTACGGAATCTGAACAGCCGCGACTTTGCCGGACGACAAATCGCGAGCAGCCGCGTGGATTCGACCTGTCCCGCTGAGTCCGAAACGCTGTGGCTCATACATGGCTTCAATCTTGGCTGGGGGGGCGGTAACTTCTCCCGGCGCAACGACCCGTGCGAGGTATTGCAGGGAGTAATCCCCGGAACGGTAAACGCTGTCAGCAAAGAAAAGAACCCGGTCCTCTTTGATCTCACGATAGCTCGCGTAGAGACGGCGTTTCTGTTTCTCCTGGTTCACCTTTTGCGTGGCCTGGGTTTTGAAGGTCGGATTTACCGCCTCAAAAATAGCTGGCAAAGCGTCGTCGATCGCGAGGTAGGTTTCCCTTTCGTTGGGAATGTTGATGTCCAGGGTCACTAGAATGAGATCGCCAACGCGGAGGTCTTTAGCGGGAGCAATGTTGCCATCTGTGTTTACTTTTTCGTAAGTGCGTTCGATCGAGAAGCCGTTGTTCTCCGGCTCAATCGGCATGAGGGCTGGGCGGGTCTCTACGGTCATAGTTGCGTAGACTGGCGAAGAACCTTTCGGATCAATTTTGAGTGCGTCAGGTTGCACACTGCCGTCGAAAGTGAAAGTCGCGGCGCCACTCTTCGCGTGGGCCGGCAATGTGATCGTGGATTCTTCGCCTCCGAATGCAACCGAGATATCATTAGCCGACATGCTCACAGCTTCGACTTCGCTGTAAGTGGCGAGGGCGATCAGCGGCCAGGCATTGGAGTAGGTGCTACCCCACCCGCGTGTTGGTTTGCGCAGCTTCATGAGGTCGCCAACCAGAGCGTCAACACGCTTGCTCTGCGGGTCGTGTCGGAGCTGAGCGAGCAGTCGGGTCGAAGCGACATACGGCTGCTTATACCAGGATACCTCTGCAACCGGTACATTTGGATCGGGAGAAAGCAAGCTAGTGATGCGCTCATCGGCCGCTGCTCCACTCTCGATCATGGCGAGAGCAAGAAGAGCCCGGGCTTCGCCGGAAAGCTGGGCGCGTTTCTCAAAAAGCAGGTCGTGATAGGCGGGCTCGGCAGCGCCAGCGAGAGCGAGCGTGTAGCTGGCGAGACAGCGCTGCGACAAGTCGTAGGCTTTTTCCATCTTGGCGGCGTTGCGCAGGTTTTTCGAGAGATACTGCCAGAGAGCATTGGCCTGTTGCTCAGGAACGGCAACGCCTTCTTTCTGTGCCATTGCAATGGCAACTCCTCCGTAGGCGCTGCCCCAGAGGACCGATTGCGAGGATTCCGGCCAGTAGCCGAGACCGCCGTCTCCCGTTTGCATGGAAAAGAGACGTTGAACACCCTTAGTCGTGATTGCGTCGACCTGCTCTTCGGATTTCTCCAGCTTCGGCATGACCCTACGAAGCTGATTCGAAGTCAGCCACGGGATTAAAGATGAGGCGGTTTGCTCGACACATCCATAGGGATATTGAAGCAGGTAATCGAGCGCGTCGGAGGCTTCGACTAGGCGGGAGTTAGAGAGGGTGACCTCGACTTCGCCTGTGCCCTGCCGGAGCCGTTCATTCACTCGATCCAGTGCATCACCGAGGCTCTCCCCTTCGCGCAGGGTGAAGCTGTGGGACTCACGAAGAAGGGGAAGTGGGAAGCCTACCGGCGTGGTCGACTCGGTAGCGTCGCGGAGTTTTTCGTCGCTGAGCGAACGCACTTTCCAGTTCCACTTTGCTTCGCCCGTCTGCGTGAGGGCAATGGGGAAAGAAAGGGTTTTTGTGGCCCCCGCTTCGAGAATGGCAGAAACGGTGCGGCTGGTTTCGCCGTTTCCATCGCTCAGGTTGGTCGGGATTTTGGCTCCGATCTCTTTGACAAAGACCGCATGATTGTCGAGATCAACCGAGACTTCGACTTCCTGCAGCTTGGT
>JAKMGR010000210.1 GCA_022424805.1 Verrucomicrobiales bacterium | reverse complement strand
ATTTTCCGGCCCGTTTGGAAATGAGATGATCGGTATCGACAAAGCGAAACCCAAGGCTCTTGGCCACCTTTTTACCAATGGTGGTTTTTCCCGTGCCCATAAATCCGATCAAAATCAGATTGCGACTGCGCTGGTCTGACGTATTCACTATCTTGTAAGCATAGCGGGGAAAGATCGGTTGCCCAACTTTTTCCGAAATCGTTTTCCGCATCGACGATATTTTTTTATGGAAACGCAAATCGCAACGACGGATAGCGAGATCAATACGAACGAAACAGTTCGCCAGGCTGTGGCGCTGCTCCAGGCAGGTGACTTGGTGGCCTTGCCGACGGAGACGGTTTACGGCCTCGCCGCCGATGCCTTAGATCCAGCGGCAGTGGAAAAGATTTTCGCTGCTAAGGAACGTCCGCATTTCGATCCGCTGATTGTGCACGTTCATCACAAAGATGCGCTCTATGAAGTCGCTGAGGTTCCGGAGGAGATTCGCAAAACCGTTGTGAAGTTGACCGAGACCTTCTGGCCGGGTCCCCTTACATTAGTCCTCCCTAGACGCGCAACGATTCCGGATCTGGTAACCGGTGGGCTCGATACGGTCGCAGTGCGCCAAACGGATCATCCCGTTTTTCATCGAATCCTGAGAAATTTCGGAGGTCCGGTCGCGGCCCCGAGCGCGAATATGTTTGGTCAGCTCAGCCCGACTTCGGCTCAGGCGGTGGTGGATCAGTTAGATGGACGCATTCCGTTGATTGTCGACGGGGGCGCGTGCGGTCGCGGACTCGAATCGACGATCGTGAAAATTTTCCCCGGGGAGAAAAAGCCGATCATCGAGGTGCTACGTCCCGGTCCAATTACGGAAATCGATCTGAAGAAATTTGGGAAAGTCGTATTCGCGAAGCGAAATGAAGTAGTCGAGGATTCCGCTCCGGAAGCGCCGGGAATGCTGCAGAGCCATTACGCACCGCATAAGCCGCTTCGCTTGTTGGAGCGGCCCGAAGATTTCTCGCCCGAAGAAGGCAAGCGCTACGCCCTTTTGAGTTACCGAGGTCAGCAGAAAGACGGTTATCTCGATCTGCATGAATGGGATGAGATCGCTATCCTGAGCCCGGGTTCGGGGCGAGTTGCTGAAGCCGGGATTCGTTTGTTTCACGTGATCCGGCAATTGGATTTCTCAGACGTGGACGAAATCATCTCGGAGCCTTTCCCTGATCGTGGGGTAGGAAAGGCGATCCTCGATAAGTTGCGGAAAGCGAGTTCGTAGCAATCACGTCCCGCGCTTTGCTCCGTGGAGACGGAGGTGCAATCGATCAGAGTAGCGGAATCCTTGCTCCCGTGCGAGATCGGCGACCCAGTTTTGCCGTTGGTTCAGCTCTTCGACTGTCGAAGCTTTCGGCATGAGAAAAACCCGATCCGCTGCGATACCAATGTCATCGATCAACTGCTGCAATTCCTCATATTCGGATCGGTTTTCGATCACGAATTTCCAATCGGCCATTTCCAGTTCGGCAAAGGCAGAGAGGGCATCCCGATTGATTCGCTTTTCTTCCGGCATACCTGCATGGGAAAGTTTGGGGGATACATTGATCTGATTCACTTTCGCCAGGAAAGTCTCGGAGGGAAAGAGCGTGCCATTGGTTTCCACTTCGAAGCTTCCGGGCAGCAATGTTATCAATTCGAGCCATCCTTTTTCCTGCAGGAGCGGTTCTCCACCAGTAAGGACATAGTGCGAGCAGGTAAAACGCGAGACTTCGCGGGCAACGTCCTTTGCCGTCAGTTCGAGAATTTCCGTTTCGCGAGAATACTTGCGTTCGCTTTCGTGTTCGAAGGGGGTGTCCTCCCAATTCCAGGTGTAGGGCGTGTCGCACCACCTGCAATGGAGGTTGCAGAGTGAAGATCGAATGAAAACGGACGGTTTGCCGGTGTTTCTCCCTTCCCCCTGCAGGGTGTGAAAAATTTCAGGACTCCCGTCCGGCATCCGGGCCAGCTTCATATTCTGCGAGTGATTGATAAATCTCTGACTACCCGGAAACCATCGTGACTTTTTCAGTTATATCGCCACGCGTTGACTCTGGCCATTCCTCTTTCGCTGGCCATCCGAGGTAGAAAAATCCGAGGCACTTATCGCGAGGATCTTCGAGACCGAGCCATTCTCTCATTTCGTCGGTGTAGCTGATGGGAGGAGAGGACCAGAATGCAGCCATGCCTAGAGCGGAAGCGGTCAGGTGCATGTTTTGGACGGCGCAGGCTACCGCTTCTATCTCCTCGATCTCGGGGATTTTTTCGATCTCCTGCCGTTTCATTCCAACAGCAATAACAACAGGAGCGAGGAGCGGCTGGCTGCCGAGCTTCTCGTATTTCTCGGGTCGGACTTCCTCTTCCGGCGTGATCTTCCGGTAGAGCGACTGACAGAAGTCAGCGAGTCTCTGGCGGCCTTCTCCGCTGAAAACGAAGAAACGCCATGGTTCTGTCATTCCATGAGAGGGAGCCCAGTTGCCGTTTTCCAGGATCGCGGCAAGGTGAGTGCTCTCGATCAGCTTTTCTGACATGTCGACCGGTTTGATCGTGCGTCGCCGCCGGATCAGGGCATTCGCTGCGGCGAGCCGCAGTGAGAGAGGATCGACTGGAGGAGTGTTTTCGGAGTTGTCGCTCATAGGTGAAGAGCGGGAAACTATTCCCGTTGCTTCGATGGAACAAGGGGGGAATCTCAGGTTTCTACTGAAGCTGCACCTTCAGGCAGTCATCGTCCAGCGGGACAGCATCGCCGACTGTTTCGACAGGATGAGTGAAAAGGTACCTCCAAACATCTTCGTGCAGGAGATTACCCTCTGCATCTTTGCCGGAATTTCGACCGGGAGTTACGGCGCTATGAGCTTTTTTCGCATCACCGCCAACGTCGCAGTTGGTGATCAAGCGTCGGCTGTTGCCAAATGGGAGAGGTGTTTCGTCCACATTCACGATGGGGCCAAACTCATGGAGTCCGAGTAGCTCCCAGGAGCGGCAGTAGTGGTCCGCCGTCCATCCTCCGTCGAGCACGTGAGAGAATCCGAAAATACGATTGGCTGGTGTTTTTGACGGGAGAGCCTGCCAATCCTGGTGCTGGTCCCGTGGGCCGCAGAGAGCCACAACGCGGCTGACTTCGACGTGTTTGGAAAAGCGGGTCGCGGTGGTCGAGCCGTGAGAAGACCCCGCAACGATGACGTCCGTCCAACGCAATCCGTCTTCCGTTTCATTAAAGAAATAATCCCATTTTCCTTCGGGATTTTCTTTGGCGAGCCATTTTACGAATTGAAAACTGCGCTCCATCATCCCGTCGGGCTGCGGAATCGAAACTTCATCGCTGAAGCCTTCACCGGTTGCAGCTTCCAGCCTGACATTGCCGCGACAATGAGAGCCGACCGGCTTTTGTTGGCAGACGATTCCAAACCACTTGTTCGCATAGTGTGGCTGGATCGCGTGGAGTCCGTAGGAGTTGAGCCTTTTGAAAAGCTCTCCGTTGTGACTCATCAGCCAGATCACGAGTTTGCCGCGAGGTTCCACCGAGGTGTCGACGGAGGCATTCTGCACATCAGCTGGTTTGCCATCTTTGCTGGCAAAGACAAAATTGATCTCGGGATGCTCTTTTGCGCGGGAATCGATTTCGCTGGCGCGAGCGGAGAGTTCATAGCGCTTCGGCGAAGAGCCGGAAAATTTCAGATCATCCCCCGCACAGGCAAAATGAACGCTACAAGCCAGGGAGAGAATTGAGAGAAGGTATTTCTGGTTTCGTATTTTCATTTGGTTTTTCTATGAAGTATTGCGACCCGGGGCCGGGATTTTCTTCGAGATATTTTTTCATCGCCTCCCAACTGAGTCTTGGATGATCCTCGGGTGGCATGACTTGATCGAAGTCAATTTCGAGCTCAGCAGGAAGCGGCGGGATCCAATCAGGAACTCCGAACAAGGGGCGGTCGGCACGCGCCGGGTCGATATGAGGAGCGCAGCGACCATCATGGCAGCAATTTCCAATTCCGTCATCCATTGCTGGGGAAGTGCCGAATCCAGGAG
>JAKMGR010000195.1 GCA_022424805.1 Verrucomicrobiales bacterium | reverse complement strand
GTTTCATCCGCCGCGACTGACGGTGATGCCAGCCTTGAGAACCAGACCGTTCAAAAGATGACGCAAAAGACAGCGTCAGCTGTCGCCACGGCTCAGCCTGTCATTTCCAGCACCGCTTTTTCCAGCTTTGCGATCCCTGACACTACCTCCACTGACACGAATCTGACTATGGTTTCCATGGCTGACAGCGATTCCGGATTCGGCATGTCGATGTCTGGTTTCGGAGACGTCTCCAACATGGGAGCAATCCCCGCAGGAATGCGATCCCGCTGTTCCATGTCGCAACGCATGAAGCGCCTCCGCGAGAGTGGTGGTGAAGACCGCGCTGAGCGAGCCGTTCGCGAAGGATTGGAGTTCATCACATCGAAACAAAACAAGGAGGGCGCCAAGGCTGGCTCCTTCGGTCAGAAGCATACCGCCGCCATGACCGGACTGGCTCTTCTCGCCTACCTCGGACACTGCGAAACGCCGGAATCTCCCAAGTTCGGTGACTCCGTGGTTAATGCCGCGCTTTACCTGATGGATCGATGCCTTAAAAACGACGGGAAAATCGTCAGTGGTAACGGAGGACACTCGGAAATCTACGAGCACGCCATAGCGACCTACGCTCTCTGCGAGCTCTACACGATGACGAAAGAAAGCGGGAAAGAGATTCCACGTCTTGAGTCCGTTCTCAAAAAAGCAGTTGGAGTCATTACTGACGCGCAAATGAAAGATGGCGGATGGTCTTACGGTTTTGATGACGGCAAAGGAAAATCCGATATGTCGGTATCCGGCTGGCTGATTCAGGCTCTTAAAGCTGCCCACAACACCGGACGAAGCTTCTCCAAGGTCGAGAAATCACTGGACGAAGCCGTCGAAGAATATCTTCCCGCCATCCAGGATTCCGAAGGTGCCTTCAAATACAATCCTGATCACAGCAAAGGAAAGCCTACCCTCACTGGAGCAGCTCTCCTCGGAATGCAGATCTGGAAAGGAATGGGCAGCCCTGCTTACAATAAAGGCTTCAAATATCTCACTGCAAAATACAAAAACCCAAGTCCCGGCAGCTCCTACTACGCGCCTTACTACAACACGCAGGTTTTCTTCATGCACGAAGGAAAAGAGTGGGAAGAATATAACAAAAAGTTTCAGCCCAAGCTTCTCGACATTCAGAACGAGAATGGATCCTGGCCTACTTACAGAGGCCATGGAGTGGAAGGTGACGATGCAGAAATTCTCAACACCACATGGGCGATTCTCATGCTCGAAGTTTACTACCGCTATCTGCCTACCACCGACAAGGTGAAGGATCTCGATGTGAGGTAGAGGCTTTCGGACTTCGACAGAGCCAATCTCTGTAAATACCTTTACTCGAGCGGGCTGTGTATGATTATCACAGCCCGCTTTTTTTTTGTAGTCCCGGAGCAACCTCGTTCGGAAGAACAAAAAACAAATCACGAAAACTTACGCGAGGCGTGGAGGGGCAAAATCCCGTTTGCCCACGATAGCATGAGGAACGCGAATTGCCGAAACGAAGGGCGGGATGCCTTCATCAAAACCATTCGGGCAAGGTGGAACTCTACCCTCCAAGTGCCTTCGAGAGGGCTACAGGCTTACCTGGATTAACTACCACAACCAGAGTCAGATATTATGCACAAGCAACGCCAAGGACTTCAGCCCGGAATTGCCCAATAATCTGTGTGCGATAAATCTGAACGGCATTAGCTGCTCTTACTCTGTAATCCGGTAGAGCTTGCCCTGCCAACCGAGGATAATCGCTTCCCCGTTCTCGTCAGGGTAAATCCCCGTCGGCTTGATCAGCCCCTCAGCGACCTGCTCTGGTGTTCTCAGCGCAATGTTTTCGCTCACCTTCTTTGCTGCGGTATCATACTCCAGCCCCCAGATGCGGCCTGTTCCCCAGTCACCATAGATGTAGTGGTTCTTGAGCGCATCAATCTTGCCACGATAGACAAAGCCACCTGTGATACTGATCCCGTCAGTTCTGGGATACTCGTGAATTGGGTCAATAAACTGAAGCTTCTCGATCCCTTTGTCCTTGCGCTTCAGCGTCTGCATCAGGGGGACACGACCAGCGAACTCGTGCATCGCTTCACGATAGTTCCAGCCGTAGTTCCCACCACGCTCGATCAAATTCACTTCTTCATGAAAATCCTGTCCTACATCAGCGAGCCAGAAAAGCCCGGTCTCGGGATCGATCCAACTACCCCACGGATTGCGTAGGCCGAGAGCATAGATCTCCGGGCTCGCGATCGGGTTGTCGATGAAAGGGTTATCCTCGGGGAGGCCATACTCACGACCGGGTGACTTCGAATCCACATCAATACGAAGAACCTTTCCGTTCCAAGCCTGGAGCCGCTGTGCGAGCAAGTGAACGCCGTCGCGAAGCCCTCCGTCACCGACCGAGAGATAAAGGAATCCGTCCTTGGGACCAAAAACGATATTACCGGAATTGTGATTCCACTCCGGCTGCTGAATCTTCATCAGAATTCGCTCACTCTTCAAATTCGCTTTTCCGTTGTCGCCAACAGAGAACTCACTGAGCACCAGGCGCTTGGGTCCCTGCGCCGAGTAGGAAACGTAAAATTTTCCGTTGTCGGCAAATCTCGGATGAAATGCGAGTCCAAGCAGACCTTCCTCGAAGTCTTTCTCAACACTCATGTGATTCGTAAAATCCGCGAACACATCCGTATCCGACGTCGATTCATCTGATGGAAGCACCCGGATCAATCCCGTCTGCTCGACGAGAAAGCGGCGTCCTGAACCATCAGGGGGAACAATGAGAGCCAACGGACGGCTGAATTCCAGGTTTGGATAGATCTGGGTGAATTTCACATCAACCGCATCCGAAGGGGCAACGAAGGAAAATACGGCGAAGAGTGTTACCAGAGAAGTGATTCGAGCAATCATGGCTTAGATCATATCGAGAACTTCCCTGGAGGGCAAGTACGAGAACAGGGTCCTGTGACGGTAAAGAAATCCGACAAAAACTGTTTGCGTTGCCAGCGAACAAAGCGAAGTTCCACTCCGCCGAATCTTCGGAAAACTTTAAATCGCGGGGTGGAGCAGTCTGGTAGCTCGTCAGGCTCATAACCTGAAGGTCATCGGTTCAAATCCGGTCCCCGCAACTTCTTTAAGACCCGCTAACTCAACGAGTTAGCGGGTTTTTTAGTGTGCTTTTCCACTGGTTAGAAATACACTAGAAATCTGCAAAAATGCACCGAAGTATATCGTTTCGGGTGACAGTTTCCCCGCCTAACCGTTCTAGCGGGTTTCGGTCCGCTCTATGGCGTTGCCATTATATCTTTACGGGTCCCATTCAGGGCATGACCTGTATTAGGTTCGCGCGAAACCAGACACGAGTTTTTTGCTCCCATAGGGCCCAGGCACCGCTCTGGATATTCTCCCGATCACTCAGCCTCATTCTCTGCTGAGTAACTCGACAAAAACTCTTCCAGACTCATCCTTGTAAAAGGCATTCGGGAAAATTCGGATTCCATCGCGTTTGGAGCGTTGGTATGCCATCCACTCCTCGTGAGTTTAAAATGCCAAGGCCCGGGACCGCCGGAATAGAGAAGCTTGCGATCAGTTCCCACCACGAAAATTCTCTGCGGCCAGGCACCCCATCGCACGCCTGTTTCATCATCGAGAGTGTCGACATAAACGTTCATTTCCGGGCTGATGTGCTTCTGCAAGTCGAGCGCCTGCTTTCTTCGCTCTCGCACAGTCCTGGCGTCTTCGGCAGCCGGGAAGTCAATCGCCTCTCCCTCTCGAAAGGTCTTTGGCATAAATCCGCCCTTGGGATGCGCCTCCCGAATATAAATGAGCGCAAAATCGAATTGCCCGCCATATTGCTTTTGGAACTTCGCGATGTCGGAAAAGTAGAGATCGAAATTGTTGCACGAGGAACTCCCAAAGATCATCACAAGGGGTCTCTCATTGACCAGCGTGTGAATCGTTGTCTTTTCCCCTGATTCCCCGTCGATGAGAACGCTGTCGGGAGCGCGCTCCCCCACCATGGGAGCATTTTTGTGCCGAAACATCACTATCGACATAGCTTGATCCCGCGTAGCCACAGTCACTCCCGAAAACCGATCGACGCGGAATTCCTGGCTTGGCTCCTGAGCAAAAACGGAAACGAGACAAAACTGCAGGGTCGCGAAAATGGGACAAATCGATCTGAAATTGGGTCGGGAGAGAATCATTCAGTTGGTAGAACACCAGAAACCCTAACCGGTTAAAAAAAACAGAATTTTCCCCCATTTTTTATCCGGCCAGCAATTTTTCCGTCCGGGGGAAGCGATATCATGCCAACTCAGCGATGGAGTAAACCACGGACAGCGTCCTTGATGCTTTGGGCGGTTGGCCGGTGCGCTTTCCAGAGATTCGGATGATAGGGAATCGGTGTATCGCGGCAGTTGTGACGCTGCGGTGGCGCATCGAGCAGGTGAAACCCATCTGAAACCACCCGGGCGACGACTTCGGCGGTCACGCCTCCCCACGGGAAGCCTTCTCCGACAGCGAGAATCCGTCCGGTTCGGGCGACCGAAGCGAGAATGGTGTCGGTATCGATCGGCTTAACTGATCTCAGGTCAACGATTTCGATATCCCAGCCTTCGGCTTCGAGATCACGCGCCACCTGCAGGCATTCGTGAACCATCGCGCTGTAAGTCACGACGGTTGCGTGCCTCCCGGCTCGTGCAATACGGGCGCGGCCGAAGGGAATATTTTCCTCAGGTAATCCTTCCGACTTCAGGTGGTAGTAGAGAAATTTGTGTTCGCAGAAAATCACGGGATCATCGAGCTCGACGGCTTCAATAAACATCGTGTAGGCGTCATCTACTGTGGCTGGAGTCATCACGACGAGCCCCGGGTAATGCGCATAGATGGATTCCAGGTTCTGACTGTGAAAAGGGCCACTTCCTTCGGTTCCCCCGGAGGGCAAACGCACGACGAGCGGGCATGGAGTCCCGGTTCGGTAGTAAAGTGTTGCCGCCTGATTGACGATCTGGTTGAAAGCAATCGAGGAAAAGTCCGCGAACTGCATTTCAATAATGGGGCGCATGCCCTCGATCGCAGCGCCGACAGCGGAGCCAATCATCGCATCCTCGGAAATAGGCGAATCGACTACCCGTCCCGGAAAGCGTTCCGCGAGTCCTTTTGTAGCCTTGAATGCACCACCAAACTCCGCCACATCCTGTCCGTAGATGTAGACGGTGTCGTTCTCGGCCAACACCTTGGCCTGCGCTTCGCGGATTGCCTCAAGATAGGTGATCGCCATAACCGTTTCGTCCGCAACTCTTGCCCTATGCAGAGAAAAGCGCAAGTCGCTGTGGCCGAATATTCGGCAGTCAAAAATTGCCCCGAATCAGGCGATTTCGCTGAGTTTCACAGGTCGCCCTTCTGCGGCCGACTTGTCGCAGGCAAAAAGCACGCGGAAAGTCTCCAGCGCCTCGGCCATGCTCGTACGCGGCATATCTTCCCCTTTGTCAGTCGCATCAAAGAATGCCTGGAACTGATCCTGATACGGGTGATCGGCAACGTCGCCGGAATCCGCCATCGCCATGGGCAGCTCCGCCCACTTTTTATCGCGAAGCCCGAACTTCGTCGAGTAGATCTTGTTGTCGAGCATACTGCCCTCGCTCCCGACGAGATGGGTGTGGAAATAGTACGGCTGGAGGCAATCGATCACTGAGGCGACTTTTCCGACAGATCCGTTTTTGAATTTCAAGATAGCGGCGGTCGTCGTCGCATACTCGTATTTTTCGAAAATCTCGTGCTTTGAAGTAGTTTCGTAAGCGGTGACTTCCTCGACTTCGTTGCCCATGCAGAGAAGAAGGGCGTCCAAGGCGTGACAACCGGCAGAGAGCAGACTCGATCCACCGTTTTCCTTCGTTGTGTTCCAACGATACTGGCCATACCAGGGACCAATGCCGTGGTAGTAATCGACCTCACCGTAGTGAACGTCGCCGACGAGACCTTCATCGATAAGTTGGGTCGTCGTCAGAAACTGACTGATGAATCGCAGTTCAAAGCAAACGCAGGCTTTCACCCCATTGGCGACGACAGCGTCGTTGATTGCTTTGCAATCCTCCCAGGACAGAGCCATGGGCTTTTCGAGAATGATATGTTTTCCGGCATTTGCAGCGGCAACAGCCTGCTCACGATGCTGATTCGGATAGCTCGTAATCGAAACCACGTCGATGTCGGAATTCAGCATCGCCTCTAGATCTGTGTAGGTCTTGATCTCGCTGCCATGCGCAGCTGAGACCTCCGCATCGTCGAGTTGTCTTGATGAGAAAACTGCGGCGACAGAGCCCTGTTCTGTTCCATTGATCGCATCGGCGTGTGCCGTCGCTGCCCATCCGTATCCGATAATTCCTACGCGGTATGCCATGGGTGCATTCAAGCGAATGGCCTACTGTCGGGCAACGGAAAAAAATGCCTCGTTTGCGGGAAAATCCCTTTTCGGGTGAATCAGCCCGCAAAATCCGAGCTGTCGTTGATCTCGAACGACATGCTCACAAAAGCCCCGCCGGAGAACTCACCCCCAAGACGGGGGACGATCTGGAAACTCGGGAAGAGTAGCGGTTTGCCGGCAACACGATCACGATTCCGCCACCAAAGGATACCCCATCCGACAAAGGCAACCGCGACGATCGTTCCCAGAACCAGCAAGGTCGTAAGCACAATCGAGAGGACTTTTTTCCCCTTCACTTCCACGAAAATTCCCGGAGCATATTCGCGAAGTAGCTCGGGAGCATCGGTGGAAGCAGCCATCTCATGGACAGACTTCTCAGCAGCCAAGCTCTGAGCCTCAGTCGTCTCGTGAGCCATCAGTCGAGTCAGCCAGTAAAGCTGGATACTGAGCTCGATCGCCATTTTCTCCACCTGATCTGGAGCCAGATCGGTCGCGGCACCTTCACGAAGGCAATTTTGGCGAATCCGGTCAAAAACAGATTTTGGAAGCGAAGAGCTAACCTTGTCGCTGAAGACCAGTTCCGTCATTTCCGGATGCTCGCGGTAGTAAAGC
>JAKMGR010000159.1 GCA_022424805.1 Verrucomicrobiales bacterium | reverse complement strand
GTCGAGGGAGCCTACGAACGCACCTTAAAAGGCTTTCGAAACTGCGTCCATGTCGGCCAAAAGGTTGGGCTACGCCTTACCCTGACTCGCGAAACCTTCGAAAACCTTGATAACATTTTCGATCTGATCGAACGTGAAGGAATCCATCGTGCCTGCTTCTAACACCTCTGTCCTCATGGTCGCGGTAAGGACCTCTACCGAATGGATCCCGAACAGAGCAGGCAAGCGATCGAAACCATTCTCGACCGGGCTCGTGGTCTCAATGAGCGGGGCAAAAATGTGGAAATCCTCACCGTCAACAACCATTGCGACGGGGCATTCCTCCAACAGAAATTGGAACGTGAGAATCACCCTTGTGCCAATCAAGTGAAGGAAATGCTGAAATGGAATGGCGGAGCTCGCTACTCATCCGGAGTTGGCATCTCCAACATCGATTTCAACGGCAACGTCCACGCCGATCAATTTTCCATGTTTCGCAGTTTTGGAAATGTGTAGGAACGCCCCTTTTCCGAAATCTGGCAGGACTGAAAGAGCGCCTAGGACATCTCGAAGGTCGATACGCGAAATGCAAACATATCGAACTCTGTAGCGGGGGATTGCGGGCAAGAGCAGAAGTCGTTACAGGTAACCCGTGGGCACCCGATCCGGGCTGCTATCTCTCGGATGCGAAAATCGCGTAGAGGCGCAAGTTTTGGCGACGAGAAGCCGATTAAGGCCTCATGGACAGTCGAAGAACTGAAATCGCTACGAAGTGGGTTTCGCCGTCTGATTGAAGAAGGCCAAAAGGAGCAGTAACTCCCACTTACCGCTTCTGCTTCCAGCTATCTCCAAACGCAAGAATGAGGAGACCGGCAGCGGTCATCGAGCCGAAGAGAAGGAGGATGTAGAGAAGATCTGGGTTCATGGATCGTTATTGTTGAATGCGCGCCATTATATACGCGGCGGCTACCTCCGCATCCGGAAATTTCCCTACCACTCAAATTCCAAGCTCTGACTTCAGGAATAAAACGAGCTCTCTCAATCAGCCAAATTCGGAGCCAGCCATTTCTCGGCTTCCTCGATACTCATCCCCTTCCGAGACGCATAATCCTCCAATTGATCACGCTCGATCTTGCCTATGTTGAAGTAGCGGGCCTCCTCGTTGAAAAAATAGAGACCGCTCACGGAACTCGGAGGAAACATCGCGTAGCTCGTCGTCAACTGCATGCCGGTTCGTTTCTCTACATCGAGCAGGTCCCACAAAATCTGCTTTTCGGTGTGATCAGGGCAGGCGGGATATCCGGCTGCCGGGCGGATGCCGCGGTAGCACTCCTTAATCAGGTCTTCGCTACTGAGGTCTTCTTCCTTTCCGAAGCCCATGTGAACGCGGACCTTTTTGTGTAGTAATTCAGCGAAACCTTCCGCAAAGCGATCGGCGAGAGCTTGAATGATTATCGCGGTGTAGTCGTCGCCGGCGTCCTTGAAGGTTTTTGCATATTCTTCGACTTCGTTTCCGGCGGTGACGGCAAAGGCTCCGAGGTGGTCGGGACGATCACACTCTTTCGGCGCCACGAAGTCGGCAAGGCTCTGATAGGGAGCGCCTGCTTTAATCTTTTCTTTCTGCTGACGCAGGAAATGGAAGGTCGTGAGGTGGTCACTTTTTGCTTCGTCGGAGAAAATTTCGATATCTTCTCCGATCGAATGAGCTGGGTAAATCCCCCAAGTCGCGCGGCAGTGCAGACGCTCATTCTCGACGAGATCTTCGAGGATGCGCTGTGCATCTACGTGGAGTTTCTTCGCCTCCTCACCATGATCTTTGTGCTGGAGGATCTTCGGAAACACGCCACGCAATTCCCAAGCATGAAAGAAAGGGGACCAGTCGAAGACTTCGACAATTTCGTCGAGCGGGACGCGATCCCAGTCGTAATGGCCGATGCCAGCGGGGACTGCGAGGTCGGTATTTTTCCAGTCGATCTCGTATTTCTGCCGCTTCGCTTCCTCAAAGGGAACGTAGACGGCGGTTGAGCCTTTGCCGGCATGAAGATCGCGGTCACGCTGCTCCTGATCCTTGTGCTTCGTGAGAAAGTCCTCACGCAGATTTTCGGAAAGGAGACTGTTGCAGACTCCCACAACGAGCGAGGCATCCCCGACATGCACAATTGGCTGGCTGTAGTAATCGCTGATCTTAATCGCAGTGTGGGCTCGAGAAGTGGTGGCCCCTCCAACTAGGATAGGAAGTGAAGATCCCTTTTTCTCGAATTCCTTCGCGTTGTATATCATCTCGTCGAGCGAAGGAGTAATCAGGCCTGACATTCCGACAATATCTGCCCCATGCTCCTGGGCAGCCGCGTAGATCTTTTCGCAGTCAACCATCACGCCGAGGTCGATTACCTTGTAGCCATTACATCCTAACACAACTCCGACAATGTTTTTGCCGATATCGTGAACATCACCTTTCACGGTCGCAATAACGAAAACGGGGGCATTATCCTCCGCGCCCTCCTCCTTCTCGGCGAGCATGAAAGGCTCAAGGTAGGCGACCGCTTTTTTCATGACACGCGCACTCTTTACGACCTGGGGAAGAAACATTTTTCCGTCACCGAACAGCCGGCCAACAACTCCCATTCCTGACATGAGAGGTCCCTCAATCACGTCGAGGGGCTTGCCAAGTGCCTGTCGCGCTTCTTCGGTATCTTCCTCAATGAAATCGGTGATCCCTTTGACGAGGGCGTGTGTCATCCGCTCTTCGATATCACCTTCGCGCCAAGATAGATCAGGGCCACTGGCCTTGTCACTTTTGTGGGCACCGGCAGCTTTGAGTTCTTCTGCAAAATCGATGAGAGCTTCCGTCGCCTCTGGATTTCGGTTGAGCAAAACATCCTCGACAAGCTTGAGCAGCTTCGGCTCGACCTCATCGTAGACCTCGAGCATGCCCGGGTTAACAATTCCCATATCCATACCTGCTTTTCCCGCATGATAGAGAAAAGCTGCGTGCATCGCCTCGCGGACTACGTTGTTGCCGCGGAAGGAGAAAGAAATATTCGAGACTCCCCCGCTGACCTTCGCACCGGGCAGATTTTCTTTGATCCACCGAGTCGCCTCGATGAAATCAACGGCGTAATTGTTGTGCTCGTCCATTCCCGTCGCGACGGTGAGGATATTCGGATCAAAAATGATGTCCTCGGGATTGAATCCAACCTCGTCAACAAGGATGCGGTAGGCGCGTTCGCAAATCTCGATCTTGCGCTCGTAGCTGTCCGCTTGTCCTTGCTCGTCGAATGCCATTACGACAACCGCAGCGCCGTATTTCACGACTTTGCGAGCCTGCTCGCGAAATTCGTCTTCTCCGCCTTTGAGCGAAATCGAATTCACGATGCCCTTCCCCTGCAGGCACTGGAGTCCCGCTTCGATGATCTCCCATTTCGAAGAGTCGACCATAATAGGCACAGCAGCGACGTCCGGCTCGGCAGCGAGCAGATTGAGAAATCGCGTCATCGTCGGAACACCTTCGATCATGCCCTCGTCCATGCAGACGTCGATGACAGGCGCGCCGTTTTCGACCTGCTGGCGAGCGACGGAAACTGCGTCCTCCAACTTGTCTTCCTTGATCAGTTTTTTAAACCGCGGAGAACCGGCGACGTTGGTCCGCTCACCGACCATGAGAAAGTTTTTGTCCTCGGTGTGGTTGTAGACTTCCGATCCACTCAAGCGCATCGCAGGCTTCGCCTCCGGCACTTCACGCGGCGGCTGACGCTCGGCGACTTTGGCAATTGCGGCGACATGCTCGGGTGTGTTTCCACAACAACCACCGATGAGATTGACAAGTCCTTCCTTGGCAAAATCTTCGAGGAAATGCTCCATATCCTCTGGCCCAAGGTCGAACCCTGTCGGGGCGAGAGGGTTGGGAAGGCCGGCATTCGGATAGACCGAAACGTTCGTCTCCGCGACCTTCGAAAGCTCGGCGAGATGAGGCTCGATCAAGTCCGGTCCGAGCGAGCAGTTCAGACCGACCGCGAGCGGATCGGCGTGAGCAATCGCATTCCACATCGCTTCGACTTTCTGAGCCGAAATCATGGTTTCCCCGCCCCGTCCCACCGCAGCAGAAACGATGATGGGAAAATAGACAGCGTCTTCGTCGTAAACCTCTTGAAGCGCCACAAGAGCGGCCTTGGCATTCAGAGAATCAAAGATCGTTTCGACCATC
>JAKMGR010000156.1 GCA_022424805.1 Verrucomicrobiales bacterium | reverse complement strand
GTGGGGGCGTAGCAGAGGGTGGCCATTGCGAGAGCCATTACCAAGCAGCCGGATGTTTTGTTTTCCTTCACCCGGACATTGACAAAGCTTCTTTTTTCCGTCGCTATTCTCGTTTCCTCTAATGGGCCTTGGAAATAACTGACAAGATGATTGCAGATACGATTGCGACAAAATTTGACGTCCCGGGACGACTCGTGACTCTGGAGCCAATTGGTTCGGGCAATGTGAATGATACCTACCGAGTTGTTCTGAGAACGACGTTTTCGGAGGAGCAATACATTCTACAGCGCATCAATCAGTCGGTGTTTCAGAATCCTGCTGCGGTCATGTCAAATATGAAGGCAGTGACGGACCACGCCCACAGCCGTATTCAATCCGAGGCGG
Source organism: Verrucomicrobiales bacterium (assembly GCA_022424805.1). Taxonomy (GTDB): domain Bacteria; phylum Verrucomicrobiota; class Verrucomicrobiia; order Verrucomicrobiales; family DEV007; genus Arctic95D-9. Next base: position 3,920 of record JAKMGR010000156.1, on the reverse strand, counting down.
ACAAGGCGGACCGCATCTGGCAGCTTCCCCGTGTCATTCCAGCACTCGATGGGAACGACTTTATCGTCGATGACTATGGAGAATACTGGCGAGCGCTATCCATGATCGCGAGCACAACCAGTTACGATAAAGTCAGCATGCCCGAGCACGCTCTCGAGGCAGGGAAAGTGCTCGGCCACTTTCAGCGGATCATTTCCGATTTTCCGATCGAGAACCTTGAGGACACGCTTCCCGGATTCCATATCGCTCCTTTGTATCTCAAGCAATACGACGAGTGTATCGGTGGAGAAAAAGCGAAGAAGCGGCTCGATTTGTCAGCCGAGGCTCGACGGTTGAGTAAATTTGTCGAAGACCGCCGTGACTTTGTTGATGTTCTGGAGTCGGCTTTGGAAAGAGGGGAACTCTGCCTGCGCCCCATCCATGGAGATCCCAAAATTACGAATGTGATGATCGACACCCTGACAGGAAAAGGAACCTGTATCGTTGATCTCGATACCGTGAAGCCCGGCCTGATTCACTACGACTTTGGCGATGCAGTTCGCAGCAGTTGCAATCCAGCGGGGGAAGAGACGACTGATCTCACCGAAGTCGTGCTCGATATCGAACTCTTCGAAGCACTCATCAAAGGTTACCTGGAGGAGGCCCGCGGGTTTTTGACCGACAGTGACAAGAAATATCTCTTCGATTCCATCCGCCTCATTTCTTTTGAACTCGGACTGCGATTCTTTGCGGACTATCTCGCTGGAGACGTCTATTTCAAAACGACTCACGAAGGGCAGAATCTGAATCGCGCTCGCGTCCAGTTTTCTCTCTGCGAGAGCATAGAGGCTCGCGAAAAAACGATGCGCGGAATTATCGATCAGTATTGCTGACTTTTGCTACAGGAGGAGTCGATTCGGTTTTGACCAATTGATTCGAGCCATGAGCAGATTGCCTTTAGCGCCGCCTCGGGGAAGCCATTCACCCACTGTGATGATGGACAGCTGGGGAGAAATGTTAGTGACGTGAAAATTCCCCATCAGGGGAACCTCGTCGGGATCTTTGACACCATCTCCATCAAGCGGAAAGACGACCTGCTCTGTTTCGCGAATGAGCGTTAGGGTATCAGGGTCGACTTTTGAAACCCAGATCGGTGAGCGCCAGCGAATCACCTTTTCGTTCTTCGCATCCTCGCGGGTGTAAACCAGATAGAGTCCGTCAGAATGGGTCAGCCAATGCTGCTGTGTTGTCGACATGCCAATCTCGTCGCCATCATCCCATTTCCAGGCCTTCTGTTTTTCGTAGTTGATTCCGTCCTCGCTGGTGCTGACGTAGCCGTGGCCGTCTTCGGCTCGGATCGTCATGTAGAAGCGATCTTGAAAACGAGTTACCGATGGTTCCAGCAGACCGCGCCCGACTGAATTCTTTAGGGCGGGCCCGACTTCCTGTATCGCTAGTGTCTCCCCATCAAATGAGCAACGCACACCAGCGACCATGCGCGCTGCAGAGTCGGGGCCGAAAGTGAATGACATGATCACATCCCCGTTGTCGAGAGTGACACGCTGACCGCAATTGTTTGTGTAGATGAAACCACCTTGAGGATCATCCCATTCAAGAATTTTTCGCTCGGACCACGAGCCGTCTTTTCTTCTCACGGCATAGACCGGATAGCGGGGGAGTTGGTCCTTTTTGGAAAAGCGAGGTCCCCGGTAGAACACGACATGCCCCATGCAAAGGGTCGACTGTGATGGTGGATGGTATTGCGGAACTACATCGCAAACTCCTGCTTCGAGGCCGGGATGTCCTTCGACAGGAATGCGTCCCAGGGCGGGGACGGGTTCGGGCTCGGTCCAGCTTTGCCCTCCGTCGACCGATTTTTTCCAATGAACTGGGCCGAAGTAGTCGGAGCCGCCAATCGATTGCAGATTCATGAAAATGTCTTTTCCTCCGTCTTTCGAGGGAACGAGGCAGGCGCGGGGGTGGAACCACGTCGTCCCCTCTTCGCCATTTCGATTTTTCCGTAGAATGGATGTCTCTATGGATTCAATTTGCAGCGTGGAATTTGTCTTCTCAGCTCCTGCGGCATTGCGAAGCGCGAGGGCGACGGCCGCGGCGGAGGAGGTCTGGAGAAAGTGGCGGCGGTTCGGGCGAGGCACGTTCATGATAAAGTCAATTCTCAACAAATTGAGATAAGTCGTCGACGATTTTTTTGCTAACGCTTTCCTTCCTGCGACGTAGGGTTAGGTGAGATGCGTGACGAGGAAAAAAGCAGTAGGGAAATTCGGATTCTTGAATTCTGGAAAGAAGGTGAGGTTTGGTTTCGCGATCATATTCCTGATGCGGCGCCCTGGGGAACAGAGTCGTTGCTTCGCGAAGTGCCCGAGTCCGCTCGTGGCCATTATGGTGCCGTCGTCGGAAGCTACGCCAAGGTGGATGGACAAAGTTACGAGCCCGGTTCCATCGTGATCGTCGAGTCTCGTGAACAACTCAGGCAGCTCACCACCGGGATCGGCAAGATCGATGGGCTGATATTCCCTTGGTATGAGCGCGTGGTTCCTCCGAATTTGTGGATGCCGTATCGGAAGAAGATTGATCTGCAGGAAAACCGAGCTCGCATTCAGCCAGCTCTGCTCAAGGCATTTTTAATCACCTGCGCAGGTGTCGCCGCCTGCTATTATTTCCCTGAATTTTTATTTATTGCGCTCCTCGCCGCGACTTTCTATGGGCTGTTTCCACTTGTGCAGTATGGCACGGAATGGCTGCGCCGAGTCGATAAGCTATCGGTTGCTGATCTCAATGGTAGACTAGTCAGCGCAGATCTATTTGGGAAATGGCTGACGGGGAAATCGACGACAGGATTGAAAGTGGCCCTCGGGGTTCTCGTTCTTGTTTTCGTCGGGCAGATGTTGGTCGACGGCAATCAGCGAATTGCCTCTATCGAAGCCGCGGCACTCGTTAAAACCGAAGTGAAGCAAAACGGCGAGTGGTGGAGGATCGTTACTGCGGGAGTGATGCACGGTAGTATTCCGCATATTTTATTTAATGGAATGGCGCTATTCAGCCTGGGTAGGGTTTTGATTGCCCTCGTCAGCCCGGCTCTTCTCAGCAGTGTCTTTCTCGTTTCAGTAATTTCCGGGTCACTCGCATCTCTCTACTTGAGTCAGGCAGAGGCGTCGGTTGGTGCTTCAGGTGGCATCCTCGGATGCCTCGGTTTTCTCCTCGTTGTGAACCGCAAATTCCGTCATGTCATTCCGCGCTATCTCAATGCCAGCCTGATCCAGTCGACGATTGTGATCGCTCTTTTTGGTCTTCTTGGAGCAGGATTTATCGACAACGCGGCACACGCCGGCGGGTTCATCGGTGGGATTGCGTTAGGCCTCATATGCTGGCGGTGGCTTCGACTTGCACCGACAAAGACTCGATCCGTCGGGCTTGCCTTCGGTCTGTTCAGCACGGCAATACTTACCGCAGCGGTCGTCAAAGTCGGCATGGAATTGTGGAAGATCGGCTTTTGACCAATGAGAAAACAGCTGTCACACTTCGTCGCAAAACGGCAATTTCCTATGTAGATACGGTCTTGCGTCGCTCTATTTTCACAGGATCTAGCTCTTGAAATTCTTCATGAAAAATTTCCTCCTTCTATCCAGTTTGCTAGGTGCGAGCGTAGCACTCAGCCCTGTCTCTGCGGCCAATTTTCTTGTCGATGATGATGGCGACGATGCCGGCACGCCAGGAACTCTTCGCCATTCCATTGCCCAAGCTAATGGAAATGCTGAAGAAGACACGATCACGATCGATGCATCTGTGTTTTTCATCGCCTTGCTCGACGATGGTCCTCTCGTCATTTCCAGTACGGACAAAATCACTATTGATGCTTCCGGTGTTACAAATGGGGTAGCAATTTCCGGGTTTGACGGAAATGGGCTGGGCTTTCCTTCTCG
>JAKMGR010000140.1 GCA_022424805.1 Verrucomicrobiales bacterium | reverse complement strand
ACATGGGTATGTGGGAGCGGCTTTGGTGGCGCGCTTGTACGAAGAAGGCCGCGAGGTTGTCGCGGTAAATCGCAGCGTTGATGAAAAGACGGACTATCCGCTGCTTGAAGGAGACGTCAGTTCTGCGGAGTCGATGTCACGACTGGCGGATTCTCTGGTGGGAATGCCAACAGCGATTGTTCACTGCGCGAGTTCAAGTCGCGGAGGAGCGGATGCCTATCGAGCTGTTTTTCTCGATGGAATCGCGAATTTGCAGGCCTTGTTTCCGGGTGTGCCGATCTTTTTTACCAGTAGCACGAGCGTCTATGGGCAAACCGACAGATCCGTCGTGACGGAGGAGTCGGAAACCTCGCCTGATCGCGAGACGAGCCGGATTTTGGTCGAGGCAGAAACGCTCGTACGCGACGGCGGCGGTGTCGCACTTCGGCTCGCAGGAATTTACGGGCCAGGACGTTCGATTTATCTGAAGCGAATTCTCGAAGGGACCGCGAAGATCGAAGCGGGCGAAGTGAGCCGACACGTGAATCAAATTCACCGCGAGGACATCATCGGCGGGATTTTGCACGCGATTGATTCAGGCGAAAAGGGAGTTTGTTACAATGTCGTCGACAATACGCCACTGACGCAGCGCGAAGTTTACGAAAAGCTGTCCGATTTTTTCCAGAAACCGCATCCGCCCGAGGCCGAGCCCGAAAAAAATCGCAAGCGAGCCTGGACGGATAAAATCGTCAGTAATGCCGCGTTTCGAGCGACAGGATGGGAGCCGCAGTTTCCGTCTTTTCTCGATGCCCTGAAGCGGGATGAGACTTTTGTGCCGAGTGTCCAGGCACTGGTGGAGGGCGGCTAGAGGCTTTTCCCCAACTCCGCCACCCTGAACTGCTGCCCCATTAGGCTTGGATGGGTCAGGGTCTGAAATTGCCGGAGCTTTTTTGCGGATTCCCCCTCGGTCGCCTTTCCCTCGATTGACAGGAGCCAGGACTTTGCAGCGTCCATGAGGAAGTGGTGTTGATCGGTGAATTTTCGCCATTCGAGCCCGTTTGCCGTCGCGGCTTCTCGCAGGTGGGTGAAATTCACGTGAGCGGTGATGTCGGTTTCCCCGGGAAAGGAGAATGGATCTTCTGTTGCCTGATGATCACGATAGCAGCGGAGCGTGCCGGTTTTTCGTCTCGGCGCAAAGTAATCGTCTGCGCCATACCCATAGTCGATGATCCACCAGAGACCTTTGTCGAAGAACTGCCCGGTGTCTTTCATCCACGGGAAAAGCGCGGGGCAGATTTCGGTGACGTAACCCTCGGGGTATTCGCCCTCGCATTTTTCGAGCAGGGGTTTCTGCTCGGGAGTGAGATCTCCTGCCGTCCAGGCGAGAGCGCCTTCGTGGCGCGTGACTCGGAGATCTTTCCACTCCCCATCGCTGAACATGACCCGGTCGAAGGGAAAGGCGTCGAGCAATTCATTGCAGAGGAAAATCCCCTGAGCCGCCTGGGCTTCTTCCAATGTCCCGACGATCTCGACCGGAATCTTAGAATCCGCAAATCGCTTGCGCAGAAACGCGCGAGTCTCAGATCGAGGATCGACGATGCGGTAGGTGATTTGATTCGTATCTACTCTCTCATTTACAGCAAGGGCGGAAAGGATGTCCGAGGCAAGCTGTCCATCGTGAGCACCCTGTTCGACAATCACAAAAGGAGCGCCTGAGTCGAAATTCTCCTTCCATGCCGCCACGATCTTCTCCCCAAGCAGAAAACCGAACAGTTCCCCGACAGATACGCTGGTGTAAAAATCTCCCTGACGTCCCACTTTTCTTCGCTCTGGAGAAGCATAGTAGCCGTGTTCCGGGTGATAAAGTGCGAGTTCAACGAAGTCAGAAAAAGATATCGATCCCTCCGGACTTTTTTCGATTTCTTGAAAGACGATTTCCAAAAGAGGCGTATCTTTTCCACTGACGTAGGATCTTGTATCGGCAGCCATGCTGTGGGATCCTACTCCCTCCAACCCCTTTGACAAAATTCTATCGTGTCCGACGACCCTCCAGACAGCGATTTCGAGGCCATCGGAAGTGGCGAACCTCCGGTCAGCAGTGTAATCGACCTGCCGCCGCTCGACGAAGCAGCGGTCTGTAAAGCGAGGCGCCGAAGTCGCCTTGTCTTCTGGTTCAAGTTTTCAAGCTTCTGCTTTCTCCTTTGCCTGATGGTCGCAATCATCGGAGCGGCGGGTGCCTTTTTCTACTGCAAGCCGCGATATGATCTCGCCGAGTCATTCGACATGTCGGACATCGGCAAGGTCGAGGTCGCCAGTCGAATCTTTGATCGGAACGGTCAGGAGTTGGGCCGAATTTTTGTGCAGAACAGGCGTCCGGTCACGCTGGATGACGTTTCGGATCACTTCATCAATGCCCTCCTCGCTGCGGAGGACAGCCGTTTCTACGAGCACGACGGAGTCGACTACTATGGTATCTTGCGTGCCGTTTACTATGCGCTGCGTTCGAAAGAGTGGAATCAGGGAGCGTCGACGATCACCCAACAGCTCGCACGCCAAACTTTCGAGCTGAAGGACAGGACCGTCAGCCGAAAGATTACCGAGATTTTCCTCGCTCGTCGGATTGAGAAAGAGATCGGCTCGAAGCAGAAAATTCTCGAGCTCTACATCAACAAGATCTACTTCGGCAGCGGCTACTACGGTATTGCTTCTGCCTCGGAGGGATATTTTGGTAAAGATCCTGCCCGCCTTTCTGTGCTCGAAGGTGCGACCCTTGCTGCAGCTGTCCCGAACCCGTATCACCGTTCACCACGCTCTTTCCCGGATACTTCGAAGCGTTGGAGAAATCACGTGCTCGTCAGGATGAATGCCGAAGGATTCATCGACGACGATACAACTACCCGATCGCAAAAAGCAGAGGTTCGCACGGTGGCCAAATTAAATATCACCGGTAAGTCAGCCTTCGTATACGAAAACGTGCGTCAGGAAGTCATTGACCTGCTTGGCTACGAGGCGGTTTCGAAAGGTGGTTTTCACATTCACACTACTATCGATGGCGATGTGCAGGCCGTCGCCGAAGAGGCACTGAGAGAGCAACTCGGCATGATCGAGCAGCATCCGGATTTCGAGCATCCAACTCTCGCGCAGTATAAAAAGGAGAAGGCCGCCTTCCGCGAGAATGCGTTACCGGATCAAGAATTTGCGGCACCAAAATACCTTCAGGGTGCGGTCATCATGATCGACAACAAGACCGGCGCAGTCATAACGCAGGTCGGGAGCAGAGATTTCAATGATAGCCAGTTTGATCGAGTGAGCCAGGGAAGTCGCCCAACCGGAACTGCCTTCAAGCCATTCGTCTACGCGGCGGCTTTTGAAAAAGGCTTCTTTCCCGGGACGGTCGTCGAGGATACACCGATGGATACCCGCCAGATCATGGTTGGCGGAACGACGGGAATTCTCGGGGAGTGGGGCCCGGAAAACTTCGATAACGTCTACGAGAATCGTATTACGGCTCGCGTCGCTCTCGCGAAATCAAAGAATGCCGCGTCCGTTCGTCTCGGACAAAAGGTTGGCACGGAAGATGTCGTCCAGCTCGCTGAGACCGCGGGACTCGTCTTTGAGGGGAATCTCAAAAAATTCAACGCTACCTTCCTCGGGCGAAACCCTGCCTCTCCTGAGGACCTTTGTCTGGCCTATACGATTTTTCCGAATAGTGGGCGTAGACCTCGCGAAACTCATATCATTTCGAACATCAAGGACGTGTCTGGTAACGTGATCTACACGCCCGACTTCGGTTTGCGAAGTGCACCCGTGGTTGATTCCTATACCGCTTACCAGATCAACAGCATCTTGCAGGATGCGTTTAAGGATGGGCCTGCCGCAAAAGCGAAACGGAAATACGGCCTCGGGGATTTCCCTGTCGCGGGCAAAACGGGAACGGAATACAATTTTACTGACAACTGGTTTGCTGGGTACACCTCGGAAGTTACCTGCCTGGTTTGGGCTGGTTTTGACCAGAGCAAAACGATCTACCCGGGAGCTTTCAGTTCCGATACGGTTTTGCCAGTTTGGACGCAGGTTATGAATACGGCCGCGAAAAAGTTCGAGCCTCGTGCCTTTCTCCCGCCGCCCGACGCCGAGCAGGTCGAAATCTGTCTGCATTCCGGTGAACTCGCGAGTGACGACTGCTACGAGATGAAAGACAAAGGAAACGGAATCAGCTCTCAGGTGCGCTGCACCTACGTAGAATATCTCCGTCCCGGGACGAACCTGAATCATATTTGCAGCGTTCACGGGCGCGGTGGACGTCGCATGCCTACCTTGACCCGTGTGAATGGGTCGGGTCCGATCCGTCCGACGTTTGTGGTGCAGAATACGGAGCCAGTTTTTCCGATCGCGCCAACAGTCATCGGAACGGATGACCCTTACAATTCCATCGCACCTGTTCTCCGGGCGCGAGTTGCACCTGTAGTTGTCGAAGAAGAAATTGAGGAAGGCGAAGAGAAAGAGGCAGTCGACGACAATGGAATCCCCGTAGCTCGTCCCGTCATCGTTGAGTCCGAGGAAGAAGATATCCCGGCGCAGCGCGTGCGTCTACCGGCTCCTCGCGCGATCGAGTTTGATTGATTCGTGGCAGCGAAGTTCAGATCGGCATAGGCTCCAATCATGGTGATGCTGATTAAACTTCTACTCTCTGCCGGACTGATTTATCTGGTCAACGAGATCGTAATTACGAGGAGCAAGCCGCTGCTTGGCAGCATGATAGCCTCGCTGCCGCTCGTCTCATTGATTACTTTTGTCTATATCTGGTGGGACCTGAAAGGCGCTCCGGAAGAACAGACCGAAAAGCTCGCCGCCCATTCCGCAGGGGTTTTCTGGTTCGTGCTGCCGAGCCTGCCCATGTTTCTCCTCTTCCCCTTTTTACTGAAAAAGGGCCTCTCGTTCTGGCCGAATTTGATCATCTGTTGTCTCGTCACGATGATTCTCTACCTGGTGATGATCGCGATCCTGAAACGTTTCGGAATGGAGTTGTGAAACTGATCAAACGTGGCGAAAGAGCTGATGGACTATGCAAAAGAAATTCCCGAAGACATCGGCGATCAGAGCCAGAGTGGCCCAGGATTGCGAAAGCCGGGTAAGGTGCCTCACCGATGACGCATGTCGCCCTGTCGGTCCTCCAAACGAAACATCTTTGGACTGCGGCCTGATCACGCCGCAAAGCTCTCGCCGCAGGAGCACGTCACAACCGCATTCGGGTTCGTGACCTTGAATCCTCCTTGCTGAAGGTCCTCGCTAAAGTCGAGCTCGGAGCCGGTGACAAAGAGCGCACTTTTTGGGTCGATTACGACGCGGACGTCGTTTGACTCAACCATGATGTCGCGGTTGGCCGGACCATCGACGAGATCCATTTTGTAT
>JAKMGR010000111.1 GCA_022424805.1 Verrucomicrobiales bacterium | reverse complement strand
TCACTATGGGACAGAAAGTACATCCAATCGGGTTCCGACTCGCCGTCAATAAAGACTGGCAGTCAAAATGGTATGCGCCCGAGGGCGAGTATGCCGACCAGCTTCATGCCGACCTCGCGATTCGTCGCTACCTGGATCGTCGCCTCCAAAAGGGTGCCGTTTCCAAGGTTGTTATTGAGCGCGCTTGGAACAGCGTCCGAGTCACACTTCACACCTCTCGTCCTGGTCTTATCATTGGTAAGCGCGGCTCAGAGATTGAGGCGATGACCAACGAGATTGGCAAGATGTGCGGTAATTCTTCCGTGAAGATCGATATTTACGAGATCCGCCAGCCTGAGCTGGACGCATCATGGGTTGCTGCGCAGGTCGCGACTCAGCTTGAGCGTCGTGTTTCTTTCCGTCGCGCAATGAAGCGGACGCTGCAGACTGCAATGGATTTTGGTGCTGAGGGCATTCGCATTCGTTGTGCTGGTCGCCTTGGTGGAGCTGATATTGCTCGTGCCGAATCATACAACGAGGGCAAGGTGCCTCTCCAAACTCTCCGTGTTCCTCTGGACTACGGTTTCTGCGAGGCAGAGACGACCTGGGGTATCATCGGAGTTAAAGTCTGGATCAATAAGAAAGAAGACACCGGAGAAGAAGGTGGTCGCAAGGGTGGTGGAAATAATCGCCGTGGTGGTCCTGGTGGTGGAGGCCGCGGTCGCCCTGGTGGTGGCGGAGGTCGCCCCGGTGGTCCTGGTGGCGGTGGCGGAGGTCCACGCAGAGACGTGCCCAAGCCCAACTAATCTGATACTTTAGAAACATCTATTTTTTTCAAACTTAGAGGACAGTAGCTATGCCATTGATGCCCAAAAGAGTGAAGTTCCGCAAGACGCACCGCGGAAGCCGCGCCGGGAATGCCCAGCGTGGAACGAAAGTGAGTTTCGGGGAATACGGACTTCAGTGTCTCGGCCGTGATTGGATCACCAATCGCCAGATCGAAGCCTGCCGTATTTCCATCAACCGCTACCTCAAGCGTAAAGGAAAAGTCTGGATTCGCATTTTCCCTCACAAGCCGGTAACGGCTCGCCCACCTGAAACTCGAATGGGTAAAGGTAAGGGACCGGTTGATTCCTGGGTAGCGGTAGTTCGTCCTGGAACCATGATGTTCGAGATCGCCGGTGTGCCGGAGTCTCAAGCCAAAGAGGCGCTTCGTCTCGCCGCGAACAAGCTCGGCGTTCGTTGCCGTTTTGTTCGCCGTGAAGACCAGTGACCCTGAGTGATCCCAAATTTACTAATTCTTATTTTACCTACTAGGAAAGATGGCTAAGAAATCGAATGAACTCCGCGAAATGAGCGTCGATGAACTCGCGACCCTGCGTCGTGAGAACAAAGAGGAATCTCTCAATCTTCGTGTGCAAAAGGAGAGCGGACAGCTCGAGAACCCAGCTCGAATTCGCGAATTGCGGAGAGAGGTGGCTCGGATCGAGACCATGCTTTCTGAGAAGCGTCACGCTGCCGCCGCACCAGCTGCAGAGGCGTCTGCCGAAGCCTAATTCCGAAACAATCTGCTGTAAAAACACATGAGTGATTCAGGAAACGAAAAACAGCCCGGCTTGCGTAAGACCCGTGTCGGTGTCGTGCGCTCTGATGCGATGGATAAGACTATCGTAGTAGAAGTGACGCGCCGCGTGCCACATCCACGCTTTCGCAAGATCGTGAAGAAGACTTCCAAGTTCTTCGCACACGACGAGCAGGAAGAAGCAAAGGTGGGCGATCGCGTCCTCATCGAAGAAGGAAAGCCTCGCAGCAAGAAAAAATGCTGGGAGCTCAAAGAAGTGCTTTCACACTAATCCAACAACTTTTTGATTCCGCTCCGGCGGAAGAAACCCGGAGAGCGAAAGAGTTCAAAACCGGGAATTCAGTTACCCAATCTTTTACCCGTAACAGTCATGATCCAGATGGAATCCAAGGTGCAGGTCGCCGACAATACCGGTGCTCGAGTCGCCAAGATGATCGGCGTGATCGGCAAACGCTCCCGTTCTGCTGGTGTCGGAGATGTCATCACGGCTCACATCCGTGAAGCGATCCCGACCGCTAATGTCAAGAAGGGCGAAGTCGTCCGTGCCGTAGTCGTGCGAACGGCTGCTCCCGTTCGCCGCAGTGACGGTTCGGTTCTTCGCTTCGATGGCAACGCGATTGTGATCATCGACAACGACAAGAACCCCCGTGGTACCCGTATCTTCGGGCCTGTAGCCCGTGAGCTTCGTGAACAGAATTTCATGAAGATCGTTTCCCTCGCACCAGAGGTTCTCTAAGGAATTTCGAGTTCATTTTTAGTAAAGGAATTTTCCCATGGCCAAACGAACCAAAACCCATGTTAAGAAAAACGACGAAGTAGTCGTGATCTCCGGAAACCACAAAGGTGAGACCGGTCGCGTCCTCCAGGTGTTCCCGGAGAAAGGTCACGTTCTTGTCGAGGGGGTGCGCATGATTAAAAAGCACGCACGCAAATCCCAGGATCGCCCGGAAGGCGGTATCATCGAGAAAGAGGGCCCGATTCACATCTCGAATGTGAAGCTCGCTTCTAACTAACCCATTTTACAAACAGTTCATCAGGAGATAGGCAATGGAGTCAGCACTGAAAACCATATATAAGGAAAAGGTCGTCCCCGCGCTTCAAGAGAAGTTCGGATACAAAAACGTCCATCAGATCCCGACCATCCAGAAGGTTGTCATCAACAGCGGTTTCGGACGCGAAGATGATCGCAAAGCTGCCGCTGAGGCAGTGATTCAGGATCTCGGAAAGATCACAGGTCAGCTTGCTGTCCCTACCCGTTCCAAGATCGCCATCTCGAATTTCAAGCTTCGTATCGGTGACACCATCGGCGCTCGCGTTACCTTGCGCAGTTCTCAGATGTGGGAGTTTCTCGACCGGTTTATCAATGTGGCTTCTCCAACGATTCGCGACTTTCGCGGTCTTTCGCCGAAGTCGTTCGATGGACGTGGAAATTACACTGTCGGAATTTCTGATCACACCATTTTTCCCGAGATCGAAATTGATAAGATCAGCCGTACGATTGGCTTCGATCTTACCATCGTAACTACAGCAAACACGGATGACGAAGCTCGCGAGCTTCTCACGGCCTTGGGAATTCCTTTCCGCAAGCCTGCCGCACAAGCTGCCTAATTGAATTTTTTTTACCCAGCCCATTCACCAGTAACCAAACGGAATCATGGCAGTCGTCAGCGACCCAATCTCAGACTTCCTCACGCGCTTCAAGAATGCCACCATGGCACAGAAGGAGGATTTTACCGCACCCTACTCGAAGATGAAGGAGCAGATCGCTCGCATCCTCAAGGAGGAGGGCTACATCTGGTCATACGAAAAAGTTGGCGAGGGGCCCGAGGCTCTTCTCAAAGCCAAGCCTCGTTATTCCGGAAGCACGCCTGCGCTCAAAAATCTGAAGCGAGTCAGTCGTCCTGGTCTTCGTAGTTACGTAGGTGCGGATGAGGTCCCGAAGGTTCTCGGAGGAATGGGTATCGCAATCCTTTCGACTTCGAAGGGAATCATGGCCGGACACACGGCCCGAAAAAACAATATCGGCGGAGAACTTCTCGCCCTCGTTTGGTAAGAGGCGATCTTTCCGCACATTCTAGAATTTCATAACCAAGCAAGCACCATGTCGAGGATAGGAAAACAAGAGATCAGCCTCCCCGAAAAAGTGGAGATAAAAATCGACGACTCGTCCGCTCTTTCTGTCGAAGGGCCAAAGGGCAAGTTGCAATGGGCACTTCCCCGGGGCCTTTCTCTGGAGCAGGAAGACGGTGCCGTGCGAATTGGCTGCGAGTCGAAAGATCGCAAGCTTCGCGCCATGCACGGAACGGCTCGCAGTCTCATCGCCAATATGGTCGAGGGTGTATCCAACGGTTTCGTCCGTGAACTCGAAGTCCAGGGCGTCGGTTTCCGTGCTGCCGTCAAAGGAAAGGATCTCGACCTCAGTCTTGGTTTTTCCCACCCGGTTCTTCACCCGATCCCGGAAGGTCTCACTGTGACCGTTGAGGAAAATACCAAAATCAAAGTCGAAGGAATCGACAAGCAACTTGTCGGCCAGTTCGCTGCCGACGTTCGCTCTTACTATCCGCCTGAGCCATACAAGGGCAAAGGTGTTCGTTACAAGGACGAGTATGTCCGCCGCAAGCAGGGTAAGAGCGTCAAGTAACCAGCAATTTTACTTTTTACACGACAAACGTCATGAGTCTCTACATTCGCAAGCAAGCCCGGGCCAAAGTCCGTCGCCGCATTCGGAAAAAGATTTCCGGAACTGCGGAGCGACCTCGTCTCGCTGTGCATTTTTCCAACCAGAACGTATACGCGCAGCTGATTGACGACCAGAGCGGTTGCACAATTGCAGCGGCTTCCACGCTGGACAAAGATGCTGGTGCCAAAGGGGCAAACGTCAATTCCGCCACGAAGGTGGGTGAACTCGTAGCCAAGCGCGCCAAAGATGCGAAGATCGAAACTGTAGTATTCGATCGTGGCGGATTTCAATTCCACGGCAAGGTCAAAGCCCTCGCTGACGCCGCCCGCGAGGCCGGTCTCAATTTCTAATTCGAACATGAGCGACGAACCCAAAAACGACGATACTCCGAAAGAGGAGGCCGCAGAAGCTGCTGCCCCTGAGGAGATTACTCCAGCGGAAGCTGCTCCTGAGGAGACGGCTCCCGAGGAGGTGAAAGCTGAGGCTGAAGAGGCAACTGAGGCCGCTGCTGAACCTGAAAAGGAAGAAGCAGCCCCGGAAGAACCTGCTGAAGAGGCAGATGCTCCTGAGGAGACGGCTCCCGAGGAGGTGAAAGCTGAGGCTGAAGAGGCAACTGAGGCCGCTGCTGAACCTGAAAAGGA
>JAKMGR010000094.1 GCA_022424805.1 Verrucomicrobiales bacterium | reverse complement strand
GCTCCACCAATTGAGAATCGCCGAGGAACTCTGCGAATTTCAAATCGGGCAAGCCACTCTGTTGCGTCCCCAGAACTTCTCCTGGGCCACGCTGACTAAGGTCTTCGTCGGCGATACGAAAGCCATCTCGTGTTTCCTCTAAAATACGGAGGCGCTCCTTTGCTTCAGCCGCCTCCGGGTCAATCATGAGGACGCAGAAACTTTTGTGTTCTCCGCGCCCAATCCGTCCCCGGAGCTGATGGATCTGAGCTAGCCCAAACCGCTCCGCATTATAAATCAGCATCACATTGGCATTTGGCACGTCGACGCCAACTTCAATTACGGTGGTCGAAACAAGCACCTGAGCTGAACCAGACCGGAATTTTTCCATCATCGCGTCCTTTTCCTCAGCGCTCATTTTCCCGTGCAGGAGAACGAGCTCGACACCAGAGAGGCTCTTCTTCCATTTTTCGAACTCGACGGTCGCAGCGTTCGCTTTGAGCTTTTCTGATTCCTCGATCAGCGGATAGACGACGTAGGCCTGCCTGCCATCCTTGAGTTGATCTTTGAGAAAGTCGGTCGCCTGCTTTGTCTGTGAAGTGAGGCGAATCCCAGTGATGATTTTTCCGCGCCCGGGCGGAAGTTCGTCGAGGATGGAAACATCGAGGTCGCCATAGAATGCGAGAGCAAGGGTCCGCGGAATCGGCGTCGCGGTCATTACCAGCACATCAGGCGTATCGCCTCGCTCGATGAGTGACTGTCTCTGGGCGACTCCAAATTTGTGCTGCTCATCAATTACCGCGAGCCCGAGGCCGTTAGAGAATTCTTCTTTGTCATGAATGAGTGCATGAGTCCCGATGGTCAGGCTTCCTTTTTTATCTTCCGACGGTGCGGCGGAAAAGAGAGGTAGATCACCACCCGCTTCGCGAGTTCCGGTTTTCAATTTTACTTCGACCCCAAGGGGTTCAAACCAGGTGCGGAAAGTCTGAAAATGTTGTTCCGCCAGAATCTGTGTGGGAGACATCAATGCGGCGTCAAATCCAGCTTCAACGACGAGTGCGATTGCTGCTGCGGCAACGAGTGTTTTTCCAGCACCGACGTCACCTTGCAGAAGTCGAATCATCGGCTCGGCAACGCTGAGGTCGGCTCGGATTTCTTCAATCGTTCGAGACTGTGCGCCGGTTGGCTCAAAGGGTAACTGCGTCAGCAATGCCTTCCACAAGTCTCCGCTCCCGGCGTGAATTGCTCCACCGCTTTCGCGATGATCGCTCCGGCGTTTTTGGAGAATGAGTTGGAGTTGGGCGAACTCTTCCAGTGCGAGATAGCGCCTTGCTGGCTCCAGATTTTCTCTGGAGTCCGGGTAATGAATCTGGCGAGTCGCCTTTGCACGGGTCCAGCCAATATCACTTGATCCTGAAGGAAGCCACTCTGCGGGAAGATCGTCTGGCAGTTTAGCCAAAACGCGGTGGGCCAGCGTCCGAAGCGGCTTCTGAGAAACTCCGGAAACGAGTGGGTAAATGGGTACGATTCGCCCCATGTGCGCTTCACTTGTTGAGAGGTCGCCGTCTACGATTTCAAAGTCGGGATGATCGATAACGAGCTTTTTGCCGCTCCACTTGGGTTGGCCGTATAGAACCAGTTCGTGCCCGACGGTGATGATTTTCTGAATGTATGCGAGATTGAACCAGCGGAGCACGATGCGGTTTCCCAGCACATTGGCTCCGCCCTTAGGCTCAATAGTTGCTTCGAACCAGCGCCTCCCGCGGCCCCGGCCAAATCTACTTTGGCAATCGACCACTTCAACGTGAAGGCAAACAGCCTGTTCGGTGGGACCCTCCGGAAAAGTGTCGAAATGGCTCCGATCTTCATGCCGACGCGGGTAGTGTCGGAGCATATCCTCGACACGGTGGAGGCCCATTTTTTCGAGCCCTTCTCGCATTTTTTTGTTGATGCGAACTCCCTCGATCTCGGTGAGCTGCGTTTCGAGTGTCAGCATCCTAGTATCTTTTCCAAAGCGAAGGAACGAAGAGCACCAGCAACGCAAAGAACTCCAAGCGGCCAAGAATCATCAAAAAGCTCAAGACGATTTTGGTGGGTGGATTGAGAAAACCGAAATTCTGGGAAGGACCGACGGCATCAAACCCGGGCCCGATGTTAAAGAGCGTGGCTAGAACACATCCGATTGTGGAAATCATGTTCAGCTGCGGCTCTAACACAGAAACTGCAATGCAGGCGGTGCCGGTCATGACGAATCCCATCGCGATGAAAAAGGATGTTGTCGCAAAGACGCGGTCGTCGGGCGCGACACCGTTGAGACGCGTCCGAAAAATCTGATTCGGCCGGAAGGACTGAATCAACTCGCGGCGGGCTGTCTTCACGAAAAGGATGACACGATTCATTTTCACGCCTCCGGCGGTCGATCCAGCACAGCCGCCGATGAGCATCACGACCATGAGCAGAATCTTGGAAAAAAGTGGCCACTCGGCGTAGTCAGAATCAGCAAACCCGGTCGTCGAGGCGAGTGAAATGACATTAAAAAAGCCGTCGTGCAATGCGCGTTGGTACCCGAAATGGGTAGAGGCGAACATGAGGTCGAGCGCGATCGCAATGATAGCCACGGTCAGGAGAATCAGGTAGTAGCGGGCTTCCTCCTCGGCTTTGAGACGTCGCCAATTCTTATTCAATGCAAAGATGTAGAGCATGAATCCGATGGAAGAGAGAAACATGAAAAGGGCGATCCACAGCTCGATTCCAAGGTCGTTGTAGTGTCCGATGCTGAGGTTTTTCGGGCTGAACCCACCGGTGGCAATTGTGCACATCGCGTGGCAGACAGCTTCAAATAGCGGCATCCCGAGTGCCCAGAGGCCGAGCAGGCAGATAGCGGTGAGGGTGAGGTAGACTTTGAGAAGCGCGAAAGCGAGGTCGCGAATCCGCGCTGCTCCGGCATCGGAAATATTGATGCTGGATTCCTGCTGAACGAGCGAACGGCTGCCGACGCCGAGAAATGACAGAACCGCGACAAACACGACGAGGATTCCAATGCCCCCAAGCCATTGAGTGACAGAACGCCATAGGAGGAGGGCGAGCGGGAAGCTTTCGATGTCGCTCATAATAGTCGACCCAGTTGTTGTGAAACCTGACACAGACTCAAAAAACGCGTCGAAAAAACCGAGCCCGGGATCACAAAGCAGGTAGGGGAGCATGCCGAGAAGGCTGACCTGAATCCAGCTCAGCCCGACAATGATCATTGCCTCACGCCGCAATACCTCTTTGCTGCAAAGAATTCCCGGAAGGAAAATGAGGATGCCGAATCCGACGGTGATCCCGGCAGACAGCGCCATTGCTCGGCTCGCTGAAAGATTTTCTGGAGAAGGATCCAGCTTCGCTTGAAACCACGCGTAGCTCCAGCAGGCCGCCATGGCAAAACCGAGAATCACGGCAAGTGCTCCCAGTGTTTTAGCGATGATTCGGTAATTCATCAGGGAGCGACCAACTTGAGAAACTCACGCTTCGCTTTTGGCTTCACGAGTGCGTAGACACTGTCACCAGCTTCGATAACATCTTCCGCTGCGGGAACCTGACCTCGTGCTCCGTGAAGCAGGGCGACTAGAATACAGTCTGTCGGCCACGACGTTTCACGAACGCTTTTACCAGCGACGCAGGAGTTATCACATACCGAGGATCCGATCAGTTCGACTCCCTCCAGCCTTTGAACGAGATGGAAGCGGTCTGAAGTGATAAATCGGGCAAGATCTTTCCGACTGGCCTCGCGGGGGCTGATCGCAGCGAGGACGCCCATTTTTTCGCCGAAACCTGTCATTGTGTCAGCGTAATCGGCGCGGTGGATGAGAGGAAGGCAGTAGCTTGTGCCGAGACTGTAGGCCTGCAGGCAGGTCATTACGTTGTCCTCGTCAACATCGGTGACCGCGATAAAAAAATCGGCATCGCCGATACGTTCCTCCTTCATTTCCGCAATCGACGTGGCGTCGACATTGAGGATAGTGACGTTGGTAAGTAAATCGCTCAGTTCGCGGCAGCGCTCGGCGTCGGATTCGATGATGCGAATTCGGCAATTCCAGCTTTCCAGCGACTGCGCCAGCGAAAACCCATACTCACTGCCACCGAAAATGACGATGTTACTTTTGTTCTCCTTGCCTGTCCGGTTCTGCAGTCGGAGAACGGTATCGTGCAACTTCGAGGGTTCTCCGAAGAGTGTGGCCTGATCGCCAGGCATCAACATGTCTTCGGCCGAGGGAACGATAGTCTCCGAGCCACGGGTGATCGCGCCGACTCGGACGCGGGCGGGAAATTCAATTTCGATCAGTTTCTTTCCGCAATACTTGCTGTCGGGAGATACGGTGACCTGCTGGATCTCGACGTAGCCCCGCGCGATCTCTTCGACCATCGAGGACTTTGGATTGCGCACATGTTTTGCCAGTTCAACTGCGGCGAGGCGCTCCGAACTGAAGAGGTAGTCGATACCGAAATGCTCTCCAAAATCGAGAAAGAGTGATTCCCTTTGAATGCCGGGGTGGACACGTGCGATGGTCTTCTTTGCTCCGAGTTTTTTTGCTAGAGAAGCAGAGACG
The DNA here is from genome assembly GCA_022424805.1 of Verrucomicrobiales bacterium. Lineage (GTDB taxonomy): Bacteria > Verrucomicrobiota > Verrucomicrobiia > Verrucomicrobiales > DEV007 > Arctic95D-9. The sequence continues at coordinate 1,957 of JAKMGR010000094.1, read as the reverse complement.
AGATTGATGTTGTTGTCACTTGTGAGCGAGAGAAACAAATCGCATTCGGTGACCCCGCAATCGATTTGCACGGAGATGGAAGTTCCATCGGCGACGACAACACGCGCGTCGATGCGGTTGTTCAAATCACCGGCGACAAGCTCGTCCGCCTCGATGACAACGATCGCGTGCTTTTCATCTGCGAGGCTGATTGCGATGTGAGTGCCGATCTCTCCGGCGCCTACAATGATGATGTTCATAAATGGGAAAGGCGCGAAAACCTACCCGAGACGCATGCGGGGTTCAATCGGGGATCGCCGCGAAATGTGATGGGTAAAATAGGGCCTTGTCGCAGGCGCAGGATGCGTTTTACCTCTTTGATTGTCTCAGGATCTCTTGTTGCCGAATGCCCTGAGGGGACAATTTCTTCCGACTCCACGTCGTCAAGGTGACTGCTCCAATAGTCAACAATGCCGTCTGAACCTTCTTCCAATTCTCCTTCGCCCCCCTGATCGCGACTGCCGCATTGCCTGTGCAGGTAGATGGTAACCGTCGATGCGCCCTTGGTTTTTCCCACGGCGAAATAGCGCAAGCATCCCGTTGAGGTTCGCTTTCTCGACCGCCTCTGCTTCCGCTTTGGATCGAGCGATAGCGATTCCCTTTTCACCCGGCGCTGATTGATCGTATCCCGTTCGTTGATGTCTCGCAACTCCCTGTAGTCAAGGGAGCGCCGGGCACCTCCGTAGCGTTCTGAAAGAGTAGCTGGAAGGGCGAAATCCGTGTCTTTCGACGGAGCCAGCATTGGCCCGGCCCACACCTTGCCGATCAACAATGAGGAAATCAATGCGATGGAGATAGGGAAATGGGAAAGAAACATGGATAATCCGAATTGTGGCATTCAGGCCAAACCAAGCGGAGAAATGCGCATTTTACAAGTTGCTGATCTTCCCCAAGGAAGTCTACCTTCTCAGCCTTGTATATGTCGGATTTTGCTGCCAACTCCGGTTCAACCTACCGCCCCTTTCCTGTCTTCGCTCTCATCTGGGCGATTACAACTCTGGCGCACCAGCTTGCGTTTACGTTCTGGGCAGAGTCGTGGCAGGGGTGGCTTCTCGTTGCGGCAGCAGTTGCGGTAGTCTTTCGGAGCGATTGCTCCATCCGTTTTTTCATCCTCGTTATCACTTCGCTGCTGAATTTGTGGAACAAGCTTCCTTTCGTTCCCAATCACATACTTTGGGAAGGCATGTTGCATATCGTCATGCTGGCGGGAGCGGCATCGTTTTTCCTCCGAGGTAAAGGTGGGGCGGAGTGGAAAGCCGTTTCGGATACGTGGAAAAAGGGGCTCCTCTTGTTCTTTGTCGCTGCTTTGTTGAAAGCAGTATTCTTCCTCATTCCCGATCTTCCGCAGACCTATCATTATGTATTCGGAGCGTTTACGACTCTCTTTCTACTTATCGCTTTTGGTCGATTGATAACCAAGGGGAAATCAATGGGAGGAGGCGAGTATTTCCTGGCATGCTTTGCGCCGGTCATGCGGATCGCTGTCGTGATGATGTATGTCTGGTCGGTGATTCAGAAACTGAACCACGACTATTTCGATCCCGAAGTCACCTGTGCCGGTAAACTCCATATAGAAATCAATGCCTACTTTGGTAACATTCTGCCGACAGCGGATTGGGCACTGATTGGGGCCGCGGTTGGTTCTCTAGTCTTCGAACTGGGAATCCCAATCTTACTTTGCTTCCGCAAGACTCGATTTGCCGGGTTCATTGCTGCGATCGGTTTTCATCTTTGGCTTTCGATTCATCCGGCTGCTGGAATCTTCAGCTTCACCTCGCTCATCCTCGCAGTTCTGGTCTTGTTTCTGCCGACTTCCTGGGGAGTGGAAATGCAAAAGATCTGGGATAATCAATCGAGAAAATTGGGAGGTGGGGAAATTACGAAAGGTCAAAAGCGCGCGCGCTGGACGGTCACCATC
>JAKMGR010000070.1 GCA_022424805.1 Verrucomicrobiales bacterium | reverse complement strand
CGCCTCACCCATGTTGGCCATGTGCTCATGACAGACATGGAGAAAGACACTGTCGACTTCGTGCAGAACTACGACGAAACCCGACAGGAGCCTGTCGTTTTCCCTGCCGCCGTCCCAAACCTTCTCGTTAATGGCGGGACAGGAATTGCCGTCGGAATGGCGACTAACATTCCGCCACATAACCTCGGAGAAGTCATTGACGGGGTATGCGCAACCATCGACAACCCGGACATTACCCATGAGCAGCTTCTACAGCTAATCAAGGGCCCTGATTTCCCGACCGGATGTACCATTCTCGGGCAAAAGGGAATTCAAGATTACTCGCGGACGGGTCGCGGATCCATTCGGGTGAGAGGACGCGCCACGGTTGAAGAAACCAAAACGGGCCGCGAGCAAATCATTATCACGGAGATCCCTTACGTCGTAAACCGGGCGCGCCTCGTCGAACGAATCGCCGAGTTGGCGAACCAGAAGATTCTTCCTGAAATTTCCGCAGTGCGTGATGAGTCGGATGAAAACACCCGCGTCGTGGTCGATCTGAAGCGTGACTCCCGAGCTCAGGTTGTCTTGAACAACCTCTACAAGCACACGGCCCTTGAATCGTCCTACTCCGCCAACATGCTGGCGATCGACGACCGCCGCCCCAAACTTCTCTCGGTAAAAGACGCTCTCGTTTGTTACATCGAGCATCGCCGCGAAGTGATTCTCCGACGAACCCGCTGGTTGCTTGCCCAGGCAGAGAAAAACGCGGAGAAGCTGGAAGCCTATTTGCTCGCGCTTGGAAATCTTGATGACTTCATCAAGATGATTCGCGATTCAAAAACGCGTGATGAAGCACGTGAAAAGATCAAAGCTTACACCTTCACGCCTTCCGAAGTTGAGGCTCTCGGCATCCTACTCCGGGATCAGCCCAGCCTGCAAATTGAAGAAGGTCGCTACGTTTTTACCGACACTCAGGTGAACCACATCCTTGAGCTACGCCTCTACCAACTCGTTGGTCTCGAGCGGGACAAGATCAAAGCGGACTACGACGAGCTCATTGAGACGATCAAAGACTTGCTTGATATTATCGCCCGGGAAGAGCGCGTTCTGCAAATCATCAAAGACGAGCTCCGTGAGATTCAAGAAAGGTGGGCGACTCCACGGAAGACGGATTTCGCTGCCTACGAAGGTGAAATCGCTAATGTGGATCTCATCGCCAACGAGTCGAATATGATCACGATTTCGCATCGTGGTTACATCAAGCGGACGCTTGCCACCGAGTTTAGAACACAAGCCAGAGGAGGGAAAGGCCTCAAAGGCATGGAAACTCGCGTCGTGGCCGACGAGGATGAAGAAGCTGACTTTGTCGAGCACCTCTTCGCCGCGACCTCGCATGATTACCTGATGTTTTTCACGAATACGGGTCGCGTTTACATCGAGCGCGTTTTCCAGATTCCGGAAGGAAGTCGTATCGCCAAAGGCCGATCGATTAAGAATCTTCTCAATCTGAAACCGGAAGAGTCAATCGCTTCGGTGCTTCGAATCGTTGCAGTTGGAAACGAAGACAAAGACGCGACATTTGTCGAAGACCAGTTCGTTCTTTTCGCAACCCGCAGCGGCAAGGTGAAAAAGACCAAGCTGTCTGACTTCCGTAATTTCCGAAAAGACGGGATCATCGCGATCAAGATCGAAGAAGGCAACGAACTCATCGATGTTAAGATGACGAACGGCGCCGACGATATTTCTCTCGTTACCAGTATGGGATACGCCGTCCGCACCAGCGAGGAAAACATCCGCTCGATGGGCCGACCATCAGCCGGTGTCGCTGGCATCCGCCCCGGAGAAGGAGACTACCTCGTTTCTCTCGCCGTGGTCGACAACTCCGAGCAGTTGCTCGTAGTCAGTGAAAAGGGTCTTGGAAAACGGACTCCGTTTGAAGATTACCCGACCAAAGGCCGCGGTGGTAAAGGTGTCATCACCATGAAAGTCACTGAGAAAACCGGGCTCGTCGTTAAGGCTCTCCGTGTTTCCGAAGACGACGAAATCATGCTGATGACCGACGCCGGCCAGTCCGTCCGAATCTCCGCTGCGAGTGCTCGTCTCACCGGACGAAATGCTCAGGGAGTGATTCTCATGAAGACCAAGGATGGCGAAACGATTCAGGATATTGCACGCGTTGTAAGCGATGACGTGGAGGATGAGGAGGGTGAAGATGCTTCAGATGTAGATTCTCCAAATGTTGAGAATGGCGAAGCGGACACCGCATCCGAAGAGTAAGAAAAAGAGTAGGATTTTGAGTAAGATCTGATGAACAAAGACGCCGAAACCTTTCTTTACGAACTCCTCAACACGCCGAGCCCCACTGGGTTCGAAGTGAAAGGACAACGAGTCTGGGCGAATCGCTGCCGCGAATTTGCAGACTCAGTTGACAGCGATTCCTACGGAAGTGCCTGGGCTACAATAAAAGGGGCGGATGACTCCGCACCCACGGTCATGATCGAGGCGCATGCTGATGAAATTGGATTCATGGTCAACTACATCACCGACGAGGGATTTCTCCATCTCGATCGAATTGGAGGCTCTGACTGGGCGACAGCTCGGGGTCGCCGGATCACCTTTTTCGGAGATGAGGGGGAAGTCCTCGGCATCATTGGCAACACTGCAATTCACATTCGTGATCGGAAGGACGGGGAAAAGGCTCCTGAAGTTCACGAGCTCTTCGTCGATATCGGAGCAAAATCAGCCAAGGAAGTCGAAGAAATGGGCATCCGCGTCGGGCACCCAGGTGTCTATTCTGATAGCGCGATCCCCTTTGGAAAAAACGGAATTGTCGGGCGTGCCCTCGATAATCGTATTGGTGGATTCATTATTTCCGAAGTGATTCGACGACTCTCCGAATCCGATAATCGGCCCACTCCAACCTGCATTGCTCTCAATGCCGTTCAGGAAGAGATCGGTGGATTTGGCGCCACCATGGCATCCTATGCGCTGAAGCCGGACCTCTGCCTCGTGCTCGACGTCACTCATGCGACCGACAGTCCTGACATCAAGCACACCCAGCACGGCAAAATTGCACTCGGCGGAGGGCCTTCCGTAACTCACGGAACCGCGAATCATCCGAAGATCGTAGAGCGGATCATCGAGCTGGCTAAGGAGAACAATATTCCGTTGCAGCACGAGGCATCTTCCCGCTTCACAGGAACGGACACCGATTCGATCTATCATGTTCGAGGCGGCATCCCAAGCGCTCTCGTTTCCCTGCCACTTCGCTACATGCATTCCATCGTGGAAATGGCCGATTTCGACGACGTTGAAAACGTCATTCAAATCATGACGGCGTTCGTTCAGTCGATTAAAGCGAACGACTCTTTCGCTGTTGAGATTTGACACCCGGTTTTTGTCAGAGCCGCTCTCGTAAAAATCACGAAATTTTTGTTCGTGAGTTTACGCCCTCTCCCTCTCTTCCACAGATTGGAACCTCAGGGACGGGCACTAACTAAGACCCAGCCCTCAAATCTCACAGATTTGGGCTTCGGGGGCGGGCTCAGACTTCGAAACCATACAACAAAAAAACCGCCCTGTTTCCAGGGCGGTTAATTAAAATAACCTGGCGGCGACCTACTCTCACATGGCCTTTCGCCACACTACCATCGGCGCTACAGCGTTTCACTTCCGGGTTCGGAATGGGACCGGGTGGTTCCGCTGTGCTGTGGCCACCAGAGTCCTGACACCGATCTTTGGGCGGTGTCAGACCTCTGGAGACGCTTGCCCTCCTCTTCTGAGAAAAGAGACAATCTCTGACAACTGCATAAAAAAGAAACAAAAACAAACTTAAGAAAGAATTGGCTGTAAC
>JAKMGR010000059.1 GCA_022424805.1 Verrucomicrobiales bacterium | reverse complement strand
GTTTTCGGGAGTCCAGAGTTTCGTATCAAAAACGGCGTCAGGGTGGATGATGTTGCAGCGCACGCCAAAGGGGGCGAGTTCGAGGGATGCGACACGACAAAGTTGAGTCAATCCGGCCTTGGCGCAGGAGTAACTCGCTGCACCGGCCCCAGGGGCATTGACATTGCGGGATCCAACGATAACAACGGCGGGATCGATTCCGTTTTTCAAAAAGGGAATCGTGTATTTCAGCAGCTTCTGGTGGCTCGTCAGGTTGACGGCCATGGATTTATCCCAATTTTGCTGTTCCAGGTTTTCGAGATAGGCTCCAGCAGTGAAGATTCCCGCATTGCTGACGAGAATGTCGATGCCGCCGAATTCACGAACAACCTGTTCGATCGACTGAAGCACCTTCTTGTCGTCAGTTAGATTCCCAACGATTCCGATGCCGCCGATTCTGGCCATTTGTTCCTCGATCTCAGGGCTCAGGTCGATGCCGATCACTTTCGCTCCCTGCTCGGCAAGGGATTCAGCGCAGGCAAATCCGATTCCTGCAGCGGAACCAGTGACAATAGCGACCTTGCCCTGGTGAACGGGTGCAGAGCTGCCCTTCTGGAGCTTGGCCTGCTCCAATTCCCAGTATTCGATTTCAAACAACTTTCCGGCAGGGAGAGCTTTCCATCCTCCTTCAAAGGCACTTTCGGCCTGTTGGATCGTTTTCCAGGTGTTTGTCGCGATGTCACGAATGACTCCTGCTTCGCGTTCCGTGGCGCCAAAACTGATCACTCCCTGGTTTTTCCAGACTCCCCAGCGCGGATCGGGAGCAAGCATGGTTTCGCCATCGTTGTATTTGTCGAAATATTTCTCGTAGTCGGCGGCGTATTTAGTAATCGCTTTTTCCGAATCTTTGCCGATGACGACAGGAAGACGCTTGGTGCGAATCGTGTGATCTGGGGTGAGCGGGCCGCGGTTGGAGATTTTGGCGACGTCTTTGCGAGAAGCGTAGCCAACAGCGTCGGGGGACTGGTCGAGCGATGCAATGACGGGCACGCCGCGCAGATTCGATACCTGCTTGCGAATCTCAGAGAGACCAATCAGGTCTTCTTTGGCTTTTGCCCTGGGGAAAGAAAACCTTTTCCCAAGACGGGTTGAAAGATAGATTTCGGCCTCGGTCACGAGCTGAATCATGAGCTCGTAGCTTGTCTTGGCGTCGTCATGCATCGTGAAGATGCCGTGATTCATTAGAATGATTCCATCGAGGGCGAAAGGGTCGACTTTATCGAGTGCCTTCTTCACCGCTTTAGCGAGGTCGAAGCCAGGCATGACGTAGGGCACGACAACGACGCGATCTCCGTAGACGTCTTCCACGGCCTTTCGACCGTTTTTTTGATTGGTCAGGGCAACTACAGCGTTGGCGTGTGTGTGATCTACAAATTTTTGGGGAATCGCAGCGTGAAGAATTGCCTCGATGCTTGGATTTGGCGCACTTGGCTCCAACATTGCAGCGCGTTGCTGCTTCACCATCTCGGGATCGGAAAGAGAATCGAGCTCCGCCATTTTTAGGAGAGCATCCATTCGGACAGGAGCGAACCCTTCTTCCTCGATTGTCTCAAGATCCCAGCCGGACCCTTTGACGTGAAGGACGTCGACTTTGTCGCCAAAAAAATCTTTGTCAGTGGTCTTTACGGAAGTGTTTCCGCCGCCGTGGAGAACGAGTTCCGGATTGCGGCCGAGAAGGCGGGACGTGTAGACACGTTTGCCGACGTCGCCTTTGAACTTTTTCGCTTCAGCGTTGGACCAGAGAGATTTCATGGGTGGTGCGGGGGATTCTTGGAGTCTTGATCCTACTCTTGCACCGGCATCTGAGAGGCTTTTCGCGAAGAGCTAAGGAAAGAAATGGGGTTGGGAATCAACTGTAAACCTTGTCCGGGTCGTAGCTCTGATCCTCAATCTCCTGCTCCAAGGTTACGGGATCGCCGGACTCTTGTATATTTCTATAGAAGCAACTTCTATATCCAGCGTGGCAGCATCCGGGGCCTTGCTGGCGAACTTTCATTACGAGCGCATCCTGATCACAGTCGGTCAGGATTTTTTCGACAATCTGAGTGTGACCAGAGGTCGCGCCCTTGTGCCAGATCTCCTGACGGCTGCGGGAAAAGTAGACGGCTTCGCCTATTTCCAGCGTTCTGCGAAGCGATTCCTCGTTCATGTAGGCAACCATGAGAACTTCGTTGGTGTCGGCATCCTGTGCGATGGCGACGATGAGTCCATGATCATCGAATTTTGGGGAAAAAGTGAGTCCACGTTCGACGAGCTTTCGATCGTCGCGGTTTCCGAAGGTGATTTCTGCTGAGGTTGACATGATGGTTCTTTCTAATGAGGTCAATTTACGATAGACAATCGTCTCACTGCCATTCATAGATGCAACTGGAACCGATGCAACGCGGGAAATTCATCACATTCGAAGGATCAGAGGGCTGCGGCAAATCAACGCAGATTCGCCGCTTCGTCGCAGCTTTAGAAGACAAGGGCCTAGAGGTTCTGAAGACTCGCGAGCCGGGAGGAACGGCAATTGGGGAAAAAATTCGACATCTTCTTCAATTTGATAACGAGGTGACAGATCTCGCGTCAGAGAGCGAGTTGCTGCTTTTTGCCGCGAGTCGAGCCCAATTGGTACGTTCGGTGATTGCGCCTGCCCTGGAGAAGGGAAT
>JAKMGR010000053.1 GCA_022424805.1 Verrucomicrobiales bacterium | reverse complement strand
CTGGGGTGCCCTTCCAGATTGGAGGCAGCGATTCCCATTGCCTTTCGCGCATCGCGCACCTGCAACCAGGTCACTGGAAACTCTGCCGGATTCGGCTTCTCTGAAATAATCGCCACAGCACCCTTGTCAACGGCACCATCCACGAAATCATTTCCATCCACTCCGAGACCCGAAAGTGCACAAAACACATCCCCTGCCTCGACCTGTCGAGAGTCGTAACGCACCCCTGACACATCGACGTCGAGAGAGCTGGAGACCGACTTCACCGAGATCAAATCAATGACATCCTCTAATTTCATTCAGCCGCTGCATTGCCCGTCACGCTGACGAGTTCCGTTTCCTCGACGGGTTCAAGTTCTTCCGGACGATCAGGATCGATTCCCAAAATCTTTACAGCGTCCATTGCGATTGCCTTGAAGACCGGTGCCGCGACCGATCCACCGTAGACCTCACTGCCGTTCGCCTTGGGATCATCGACCACGACCAAGCCCAGTAGCTCTGGCTTTTCTGCCGGAAAAAACCCCATAAACGAGGCGATGTAGCGACCTTTCACATAGCCAACTTTCTCGACGTGCTTGCGAGCCGTCCCGGTTTTACCCGCGACGCTGTAGCCAGGAAAAGCCCCTTTCGAACCAGTTCCGTGATCTTTCATTGCTTCTTCCATGCAGAGACGAACCTGACGCGCCGCTTTCTCGGAAATAACTTTACGTCCGGCCTTGGGATCATTTTTCACAAGATCAGAACCTCTTTTTCTCGCCTGCGTCCCCTTAAGCAATGTCGGTGGACGGTAAACGCCACCGTTAGCAATGACGTTGCAGGCAGAAGCAACCTGCAGCGGAGTCACGGCGACTTCATAGCCCATGACTTGGCTGGAAAAGGAAGTCTGCGTCCACTCGCTCACTGGATAGACACGACCCGCGCTTTCCGCATTGAGCTCGATACCACTTTTCTGCCCGAAGCCGAACTGATCCATGTAGTGGTAGAAACCGTGCTTATTGAGAGGACGCGTGACGAGATACGCACCGATATTCGACGACTTGGCGAATGCCATCTGGCATGTGAGCATGCCATACGGGTGGTGATCATTCAGCTCGAAGCCGTCGAGATCATAGAGCCCCTTGTGGCAGTCCACCTGCATCGAAGGAGTAGCAAGACCGCGGTCAAATGCGCCGCCATAGCCGACAATCTTGAAGGTTGATCCCGGTTGGTAAAGATCGGTCACTGCAATATTTCTGCGGATTGGATTCTTTCCACGGATCCCTTCGCGAGTCGTGAGATCGAAATGCGGCCGACTCGCCATCGCAAGAATCTCACCCGTGTTCGGGCGCATCCAGATCACGCTCACCTTCGCCGGATCATACACATCGATCACCGCGTCCAACTCACGCTCGACAATGGCCTGCAAGCCCATGTCGATCGTCAGGTAGACATCATCGCCCGCAATCGGATCAACCTGCAGCCCCCGGTAGGCATGAATCTCCCGGCGGCGACTGTCCCGCTCGCAGTAGCGAAACCCGGGCGTTCCGGTCATCACTTCATCAAAAGTTTTTTCAACCCCCGACGCTCCAACCCCCTTTGAATCGACGTAGCCAATCACTTGGGTGAGCGAGAGAGGACTGGGATAGTAGCGACGCTCCCCTTCCCGAAGATAGAGACCGCGGAGAGCCTTGGTATCGACTACGTGGCGCAGGACCTGTGCAAAATCATCCTCAACCCCTCTAGCCAGAACAATCTCTCCGGTCTTTCGCTCGTGCAGCTTGCGCGAAAGTTCCTGCTTCGTCATGTTAAGCGGCTCCGCCATCGATTCAGCGACGTATTCCCGGTAGCGGCTCAAAACTTCTTCTGGAAGGTAGCGCTTCCGAATTGCTTGCGGCGTCATTTTTTCCGACTTCGCCAAACCGATGCATGCCAACCCCATATCCCGAAGGTGATGACAGTCCACCACGAGCGAATAGACGGTCTGGTTTCGCGCCAGCAATTCGCCGGAACGATCAAAAATCCGACCCCGCTCAGCCGGCAACTCCTCTTTGTATTCGTAGTGAGAGCGAGCCTTAGCAGACAACCCTTCCCCGCGGAACACCTCGATGTAGACGAGACGACCACTCAGCACGCACAGAAGCGCGACCACGCCGACGCATGCAATCACCATGCGGGTTTTTACAGAACCAGAAAAATCACTCATTGCTGCCCTCCTTGATCTATTCCTGCAGGAACGGAAACTCTTTTGAACGGGCCTCCCTGCACCTGACCCGCTGGCGAAATCTCAATCACCTTTGCTGATTCAATCTCAAATAAATCACTCTGCACCCAACGCAAACGGCGGCTGATCTCCTGTCGATCATGAATCCCGGCGATACGCAGCTCCCACATCTCTATGTTGCGATCAAGATCCTTCGCCCGGTCCTCCAATGCGCGAATCTCCTGACCAACGAGAACATGATCGTTACGCATCAACACAAACCCAACTCCGGCAGCAAGGAGCAGCAAGCACCCCAATGCGAGGCGGCAGAGGGCGATCGCGCCAATTCCGTTGCGGTATCGGTCGTTTTTTTCCATACAATTAGATCAATTGCGAATCGCCACCCGAAGCTTGGCACTGCGCGAACGAGGATTTCTTTCCACCTCCTCCGCATCAGCAATTGCCGCTTTTCGAAACGGGAGAGTGAAGGCAAAATCAGGATTTGGTCGAGGCTCAGGCCACTCTGGACGATCCAGCTCAGGAGCGCTGCGACGACGCATGAAGTGCTTTACAATTCGATCTTCAAGCGAATGAAAGGTCAAAACCGCCAACACCCCGCCCGGAGCGAGGACTGGAACCGTTTTTTCTAAAACCTCTTCAAGAACATCGAGCTCGCGATTCACTGCAATCCGAATCGCCTGGAAAACGCGGGTCGCCGGGTGCTTCCCACTGACCCGAGGCACGGCCTTCTCGACAATCTCCGCGAGCTGAAAAGTAGTCTCAATGGGAGCTTCAGCGCGAGCCTTCAAAATCTCTGCGGCAGCGCGACGTGAGCGGCGCTCCTCTCCGAACTCTCGGAAAATACGAACCAGCTCTGCTTCCTCCCAATGATTCACGATCACAGCTGCCGTCAGCTCCGACCGGTCATCCATACGCATATCAAGAGGAGCATCCTCCCGAAACGAAAACCCGCGCGACCCATCGTCGAGTTGGCGGGACGAAACGCCGAGATCCAGGAGAATGGCATCCACCTGGTCAACTCCCACATCGGAGAGCAACTGATCCATCTCAGCAAAATTTCCCCGGACCGGAAGGAAGCGATCCTCGAAGTGAGCGAGACGCTTCGAAGCGTGCTCAATCGCCGCCGCGTCCTGATCGCAACCGATCACGTGCGCTCCGTTCTCCAGGCACATCTGGGTATGACCACCTCCACCAAGCGTTCCGTCGAAAACCTGCTTCCCCTCCAAGGGCTCCAGAATCTCGAGAATCTTCTCCCCCATAATAGGCTCATGATAGAATTCCTGTCGGTCGCTCATTGGATTCCCTTCGTAAAGATTGCGATAGCCCGATCCCCCGAGACGAAACTCATCCGCAGCAGGATCGGCCGAGAGAACCAGGCCCGACTGCAGTCCCAAGGACCGCTTTCCCCCGGAAAAAGGCGATGCGGATTCTTCTACGAGTTCCAACCAAGGCTTGATGGGGATAATCATTGTCAAATTGGGGTGACTGAAAATGAAATGCGGCTACAATAGATATGTGTCCTACTGGACCCTCTATAATTTCTACAAATTCAGAAATCAGAGTGAGTCTACTATATTGTCTCGAAACTTTACAAGGCAAGCTTAAATATTAATATATCCGAAATAAATGAGGATTTTCGGGCTGTTCCTGAATTATCACGCCCGAGAAGAAGAATCTGAAAAACTTTGTCTCCGATTCCCGTCAAAATGCGGCTCTCTCGCCAAGGTCGACGCACGAACCTAAAACTCCCTTCCCTGTTCCGTTTTACCCGCTCTTTGGGAGCATTCCTATCCCACACGCTCCGTCGCCCAGTTCAGGATGGCAGCGGTAACAATAGATGAATCTCTTTCTGGCTTCGATAGAATTCGATCAGCGTCTTGGAGGCATCGTAGCCACGCTCTTCTATCATCGCACCAAAGGTGGGACCGATCTGGTCGATCTTCGAGAACCAGTCCGTCAGCCTTGCGCACGCACAGGTTCCCACGCCAGTTCACTCTTCCTGATTCTCCAACGGCTCGGGGTCTGAGATTCAGGTTGGAGCCTTAAGCAGGGATACATCCATTCCAATTGCGGGGATTCCACCAGTAATGACCTCATACCCGGCCAGCCTCCGGAACAGCCCGCCGAATGCAATCGATACCAAAGCTCAAGCAAGGCCCAATCCAGCTATCAGAAATCGGCACAGCGCAATAATCGTCATCACGATTCGGACTGCTCTCTTTCCTACTCTGCTCATGGGTCACATCATTTGATTCGAATTTGGAGGAAAATCGGATTACTAGCGTGCGCTTGCCCTGCTTTGCGATCCGCAAACTTCAGTCAGCCCACTGAAACACTCGAATGTAGTCCACTTGCAGGATCTGGGGAAAGGCATCGGGCGGCAGGAGGTCGGCAAGTTGATCCGTCTTTTCGAAAAACCGACCGTCGACTGCCACGTTGACGATCATGTGAAAAGGCTGATCAAAGGGCGCGTGTGGATTCTCCTTCGCAGCCTCGGAAAACCATTCGCTCTTCTTTCGCGTCATGCACTGCTTCCCATCGACATACCACTTTATCTCGTCCGCATTCCATTCCACGGAGTATAGATGAAACGCCCCAGCGGCATCCTTACCTGGGAACGTGTAGCTATGAGAAAGATAACTGTTTCGCGGCCAGACTCCTCCGAAATGAAGTGCTCCGGTCGTCTCATGGACAGCACTGCCTCGTGATTCGAGGATATCAATTTCCCCACCCGAAGCCCAGCTGCTATATTTCGACTCAGTCGGCAGCATCCAAACCGCAGGCCATATCCCCTGGCCCTCTGGCATTTTGGCTCGCACCTCGAAGCGTCCGTATTTCCATTCCCCCCGCTTCTGCGTTCGGATTCGGGCAGAGGAGTAGGGCTGCGTCTTCCCATCAGGCGTGGTGTGTGCGTCACGATAGACGGCGAGGTTCAAGACGCCATCTTTCACGAAACAATACTTGGGATCGGTCCGGTAGGCTTGCCGCTCGTTGTTTCCTCCTCCGTAGTTGTTCTCTTCTTTTTCCCATTTGCGGTAGTCCAAATCGTCACCTTCGAATTCATCGGCCCACACCTTCACCCATTC
>JAKMGR010000049.1 GCA_022424805.1 Verrucomicrobiales bacterium | reverse complement strand
GAGTTGGATCGTGATCTTTCTGCATGACGGATTCTTGCCATTTTCCGAAAACGGAATCAACCTCCTTCCTATCGCATGATTCAGGTTCCAGAAAATTGCTATCAGCTGCGCGGCCGACTCGTGAATCACTGCGCTCTTTTTGCCCTGTCGCCAAAAGAAGATGAAATTATTCTGCTGGACGGGGGCTTCCTATCGCCGACACCAAAGCGCTGGTTGCCGGAATTTGAAAAATCGGGCTTCAAACTGGAGCAGGGCGATGCGATTCCAGTTTCTCACGGGCACATTGACCACACCTTGAATCTGACGAAATGGAAACGACTCACCGGAGCGAGATTCACGCGCCCGCCCAGAATCGGGCGAGTATCGAGGGCATCCCGCCATACACAAAAGTGACAAAGGCAGACGGGTTTCCCTAAGCGGCCGCAACCGCAGAGGGCTTCCGGCCCCCGCCAATCGCGTCACATCCGGGTGCATTTGAGACAATTAAAGGTAGTTACGTGTATCGAAAGAGCACCTTCACGATTCACGTGATGGCGATTTCTCTAAGAATTGATGTAAATACTTCGTATTCTTTGAAAGGACACGTATCACCGCAAGTCTAATCAATACTTAACCCGGATTATCCCCCTCTAACAGAACCGCTACGATGCAACTGACCGAAACCAGCCTGAGTGCCATGCCGAAAACTGATTCCCCGAACTCGGGCGATCAGTGCGGATCCGCTCGTGATATTTCCGGTGAAGATTTGCGGAAAAAAGGCGGCAACGCAAAGGCAAACCCAATGAGCGAACGTCGCAAAATGCGCAAAGTTGACCCTGATCTTGAGCTGGTCCAGCGGGCCCGTGAGGGCGATACCGCAGCATTCGACGAACTTGTCGTGAAATACACGCCGAAGCTCTACGGACTCGTTTATCACATGACCTCAAATCACGAGGACACGAACGACATTTTGCAGGACGTTTTTGCAAAGGCTTATCGCGCACTTAAGCGTTTCAAGGGCAAGTCTGCGTTCTACACCTGGATTTACTCGATCGCGACGAACATGACGCTAAACTTCCTCAAAAAGAGGAACCGTCGCCGCACCTACAGTCTCGACGACATCGACCTCGCAATTGAACGAGACGAGGATTTCATAGAGGCCACCTCGAAATCTGATCCGGTGAGAGCGGCAAATATTTCGGAGCTGCAAGAAAGATTGAACATGGCAATGCAACAGTTGTCAGATGATCATAGAGCTGTGGTCACCATGTTCGACATCCAGGGAATGCCGCACGCGGAGATCGCTAAGATCATAGGAGTGTCTGAAGGGACAGTCCGATCTCGGCTCTTCTACGCTCACAAACAGCTGCAGACGTATCTCGACGACTTCCGGAAGTAGGCAACGGGGTGCAAATGCAGCAGGATCGGTGATTGAAATTGATTCAGCTAGCCATTACCTTTGAATCTTGCCAGCCCTACGATGAAAGACTCCGACGACGTGCAACGCTTAATTCGCCTGAAACGGTATGAAACCCCAGGTGAAGAATATTTTCAGCAATTCGCCGAAGATTTTAAGGAACGACAACGCGCGGAGATGTTGCAGCAATCGTCTCGAGCTCTACTCGCCGAGCGGTTTTCACTCTGGTTCGAAGAGATGGGCAGCGCCAAGTGGCTCGTCCCGACCGGTGCCGCCGCAGCGGTAGGAGCTGGTCTCTTTTTCGCAATACCCGGAGCGAATGAAAATGAGGTACCAACATCAGCGATAGCCGAGACTTCCACGGACAAGGCAACCATGCCATCCTTTCCGGAATCCACAGATGAAAACATTCAGCTGAAGGTTCCCAAGGCAATGCCGCCAGCAATCGACGGAAATGTCCTCCCCGCCAGCGCTCGTGGAGCCCTTCGCGAACTGTAAGTTTACTTGCTCGCCATGCCGACGAGATCTGTGATTCTGTCACTCACGGGAGTGCTGGCTGCAGTAATCCCCTTCGCTCGTGCCGAGGTCGCACCGTCACCGCCAGTGCTCGCCCTTTCGTGGGGAGAAGATGTCGAGACTCCCGCGATCTGCCTGGGGAGACCCAACTGGTTTATCAGCGTGATTCCACATTCCGAGCAAGAAAAGTCAGAG
>JAKMGR010000027.1 GCA_022424805.1 Verrucomicrobiales bacterium | reverse complement strand
TCGCATTATTGCCTTCGGGGCGCACCCAGATGATCCGGAATTTCAGATGGGAGGCACGGCAATCAAATACGCAAAACTTGGACACAAAGTATTGTTGGTAGCCTGCACCAATGGAGACATTGGCCATTGGGAAATGTCAGGTGGAGAATTGGCAAAGCGCCGTACTGCAGAAGTGCAGGAAGCTGCGAAGCGCATGGGAACGGAAGTCGAGGTTCTCGATATTCACGATGGTGAGCTGCTGCATACCCTGGAAAACCGGAAGAAGATCGTTCGCCTGATCCGAGAGTGGAAAGCGGATCTGGTTTTTTCGCATCGGCCTTATGATTACCATCCCGATCATCGCAATGTGGGTTTGCTGGTGCAGGATGCTGCCTTCATGGTCATGGTTCCGAACTTTTGCCCGGATGTGCCCCGCCTCACCAAGAATCCGGCCTTTTTCTTTTTTCCTGACAACTTTACGAAACCTTACCCATTTACTCCCACGGTTTCGGTATCGATTGACGATGTCTTTGACGAGAAAGTGGAGGCTCTCGATGCCCTTGAGTCGCAGGTCTATGAAGGCGGTGCTCTTGGCAGTCCAGAGACCCGGAAAAAGCGTTGGGGGGATGATCCGGTTCGGCGTGTCGAGTTTCTCAAAAAGAGTTGGTCAAACCGTCACGGGCGAATTGCGGACAAGCATCGTTCCTCTCTTGTCGAGTGGTATGGCGAGGATAAGGGGAATGAAGTGAAGCATGCGGAAGCTTTCGAGCTGTGCGAGTATGGCTCGAAGCCATCAAAGGATCAGCTGAAGCGGTTATTTCCATTTTTTGACTAACAAAGCAATATTTCCGATATGATACTCAGGCGTTTTCTTCTGCTGTTTATTTCCAGCTTTTTTGTTCTTCCTACCGCACTTGCCGAGGAGTATGAGAATCGACTTCGTGTTCTTTGTTACAATATCCACTACGGTCAAGGAAATGACGGGGTCTACGATGTAGAGCGTCTTGCCAAGGTCATCAAAGAGACAAGGCCCGATATTGTGGCGCTGCAGGAGGTAGATGTTGTCGTGGAGCGCTCCGGGAAGGTGCATCAAGCACGTCGGCTTGGTGAGTTGACCGGCATGGCAGTTCGCTACGGACCAACTCAGCATTACCAGGGTGGGCTATACGGGAATGCCGTTCTGACAAACCTCCCTATTCTTGATGTGCTCATTAACCCGCTGCCCTACACAGAGGCTACGCCGGAAAAAATCACCTATCCGCGAGCGGCAATCGCCGTATTGATGAAGAACAAAAATGGGAAACCCTTTCGGTTCATCAGCACTCACTTTCAGCACAATGTCGAAGAAGACCGTGTCGAGCAGGCCAAGGCGATCAACAAACTCTTTGCCGATGAGGTGCCCAGCATTCTTGCGGGCGACATGAATGCCCAGCCTGGTTCGGAGCCGATCACTATTCTGGAAAAGGAATGGAAGCATGCGGGGAAAGAACCTCTTGCTCCGACCGCGCCTTCGAAAGAGCCAAGGTCTCGGATCGATTATATATTTTATCGCTCGGACGAGACCTTCGAGGTGATCTCGGAAAGCGTGGTCGATGAGCCCATGGCCTCAGACCATTGCCCGGTTTTTGCCGAATTCAAAATCAACGGGGAATAGCATCAGGTAGCGTAGTCGAGGTAGGAACACCATCGACAGAGAGGGACTGACTTCGATAACCTCTGTTCCATGAGTGTAGAGACTCCGAGGGCGGCGGTGCGATGTGTTACATCCGTTCCTCGATTCATCCGTCGCCTTGGGATCCATCCATCGAAGATAGATTGGTCGGTCGAATTTTGACCCTGACAAAACAGCTGTAGAAGGAGGAGCCAAAGTAGCGGTTGGACGAAAAAAAAACGCGCTGGGGTGACCCGACGCGTTTTTCGAAAAAAGGTTAGAAAAATATCTTACTGCTGCGGCGGCTCATTTGGAAGAGGCTCCTGCGTGTTGGGAGGGAGCAGTGATTGACCGGGAGGTGTTACCGGCTGATTCGGGTTCACGATATTCGCTTTGCTGCGAAGCTGGGTGAGGTAGCTCTGCACCTCTTTGCCCTTGGCTTGCTCGAATAGACTCGAGGCGAGTTCTTCCTGAACTTCAGCGTATGGCGTGGTCTTGGCTTCCTTTTTGTCGGTAACTTTAATGAGGTGGTAACCAAACTGCGTTTTGATCGGTGATCCCACTTCGCCGATTTTTTGAGTGAAGGCTGCCTTCTCGAACTCAGGGACCATCTGGCCACGTCCGAATTCGCCGAGGCTTCCACCTTGGGCTTTGCTTGGGCAGTCGGAATGAGCGGTCGCGAGTTCTTCAAAAGTCTTTCCGTCTTCTTTTCCAAGTTGCTCCTTTAGCTTGTCAGCTTCAGCCTTTACTGCAGCGATGGCGGTTTCGTCCGCTGCTTCCTGAATCGAAAGGAGAATGTGAGAAGCGGCGACCATCTCCTTCTGAGAAAACTCGTCAGGATGTTCGTCGTAGTACTTTTTCACTTTTTCTTCGCCCGGCTTCTCGACGTCTTTGGTGACCACATCGATCAGCTTTCGGATTTTCGTGTCGTCAGCGATCTGCTCTTTGATTCTTTTGATGTCGACTCCGGCTGACTTGGCAAATTCTTCAAACGACTGGCCTTCGGGAATGCGCTTGGAGATTTCTTCGACTTCCTTGGCAACGTCTTCGTCGGTGGCTTTGTAG